>CBDUCD010000019.1:0-17929 GCA_965365535.1 uncultured Rhodothermales bacterium
GACCAGTGACCAACCCCCCATGACCTACCCCGAAGCCGAAGCCTTCCTCTTTGCCCTGCCGCGCTTTGCCGACGCCGGCGCTGCCGCCTACCAGCCCGGGCTGGAGCGCATGGAGGCCCTGCTGGCGGCGATGGGCGCGCCGCACCGCGCCTTTCCCACGCTGCACGTGGCAGGCACGAACGGCAAAGGCTCGACGGCCTCGACGGCGGCGGCGCTGCTGACGGCAACGGGGCGGCGCGTCGGCCTCCACACGTCGCCGCACCTGTGGCACCTCGCCGAGCGGATGCGCGTGGACGGCGTGCCGGCGCCCGAAAGCTGGATCGCCGGCGCCGTGGGCCGCTACCGCGACGCCCTCGAAGCCGCCGCGCCGTCGTTTTTCGAGGCGACCGTCGCCCTCAGCCTCTGCTACTTTGCCGACGAAAAGGTGGATGCCGCCGTCGTCGAAGTCGGGCTCGGGGGCCGGCTCGACGCCACCAACGTCATCCCCGCGCGCGTGGCCGCTGTCACCTCTATCGCCCTCGACCACACCGACCTGCTCGGGCCCACGCTGGCCCACATCGCGCGCGAAAAGGCGGGCATCTTCAAAAAGGGCGCGCCCGCGCTCACGGCGGCCCACCAGCCCGGCGTGCTGGCCGTGCTGCGGGACGAGGCCACGCGGCGGGGCACGCATCTCGAAAACGTGCGCGAGACGGTCGCCATCGCCGCTGGCCGCGATGGGCTGACGTTTACGACGCCCGCCGGGCGGTACCCGGGCGTGCGGCTGGCGCTTGCGGGCGCGCACCAGAGGGCGAACACCGCCCTCGCGCTGCGCGCCGTCGAGGTGTTTCTCGGCGGCGCGCCCGGCGCCTCGGTGGCGGACGCCCTCGCCCGCGTGCCGCAGCTTTCGGGCTTGCGGGCGCGGCTGGAAACGGTACGCATGGCGCCCCGCGTCGTCGTGGACGTGTGCCACAACCCGGCGGGGCTGGCCGCCGCGCTGGACGCCGTCGCACCCGGCGGCGCGGGCCAGTTGTCCGTCGTGTTCGGGGTGATGGCCGACAAGGACGTGGCGGGCATGGCCGCGCTTCTCGCCCGGCACGCCGCCCGCGTGTACCCCGTGAGCCCCGGCGGCGCGCGGGCGCTGCCCGCCGGGGCGCTGGCCGGCTACCTCGAACGGGCAGGCGCGCCGGTGCAGCGGACGGAGGGCGTGGCCGAGGCCGCCGCGCACTTTCTGGCCCACGCCCGGCCCGCCGACGTGCTGCTCGTGGCCGGCTCGCACGGCGTAGCCGCCGCCCTCGACCCCACTGTATTCGCAGAAACAAGACGAAACCCCTTTCGTTAGGGCCGCCCGGCAGCCTAACTTGGTGCTGCCGCGTCCTGCGACGCCGCCCGGAGCCGGGCAATGGCCGCGTTCTCCCCGCCTGTCGCACCTTTCGACGCGCACCCTCTGGCCCGGCGCCTTTGTCTTGCCGATCCGCCCTCATGCCACGCGCGATGCCTCCGGTCTTGTGCTCCTAACCGCCCCTCGCACACGTGGCGTGCACTCCCCACCCACCACTTTCGCATGAAGATTAGCGACCTGCAGGCCCTCACCGTGGGCGACCTGCGCGAACGGGCCACCGAGATGGGCCTGAGCGGGACTTCGGGCCTGCGCAAACAGGACCTCGTGTACCTCATCATCGAAGCCGAAGCTGAGCGCGAAAGCGAGGGCCGTGCCCGCCGCCGCGCCACCCCCGCCCCCGACGGCCCGCCCAAAGAAATCAAGCGCCGGCAGCGCCGCAAAGCCGCGGACGCCACTTCGGGCGACGGCGCGCCGGCCCAGAAAACCTCCGCCCCCAGGGCGCCGGCCTCCAGGCCCGCCGAGGCTGCCGCGCCGCCCGCCACCCAGGCGTCGGCGCCCGCAGACACGCCGCCGCGCCGCCGCCGTCGCCGCGAGGAGGGCCCCGTGGCCGCCTCCGACGCGCCGCCGCCCCCCGAGGCGTCTGCCGAGCCAGAGGCCCGCGAGCCGAAAACGCCGGCCAGGTTCCAGCGCATTGACCTGCGCACCTCTACCAGCGACGGCCCGCCCGCCGAGGCCCGCCCCGACGCGCGCCGCGAGCGCCCCGCGCGACCCGAGTCCGCTGCCGAAGAAACGGCGCCCGACGCCCGCGCCAGCGAGCCGGGCAGCGCCGAAACGCGCAGCCCGCGCCGCGAGCGCAGCCGCGACGACGAGCGCAGCCGCCGCGAAAACCGGCAGCAGAACCCCCGCGCCGACCGCGACGACAAGTCCGACCGCCCCGAGCGCGGCGACAAGCAGGAACGCCCCGAGCGCCCCGCCCGCGAAGAACGCCCGCCGCGCGCCGAGCGCAGCAACGACCGCAATACCGGCGACCGCAACAACACCAGCAACGACGCCAACGACGACGGCGAAGAAGGCGGGCGCCGCAAACGCCGCAAACGCCGCCGCGACCGCGACCGCGAAAAGCGCGACGAACGCCGCCAGGACCGCCAGGAGTCGGCGCGGCGCCTCGAGGAGCGGCGCACCGAGGAGCGCGAAAAGCGCGACCTCCGCGTAGATCCCAACACCCTCCCCGAAGGCGCCATCGCCCAGGACGACGCCGGCGTGCGGCAGTACAGCCTTGCCTCGGCGCCGCCCGAGCTGCGCGCCCGCTTCGAGGCCGTGCGCGACACGGTTTACCACGACGAGCCGCCTTACGTCGCCGCCTTCAAGCCCGAAGAGGCGCCCCTGACGGGCGTGCTGCGCCGCACCGGCGTCCTCGAAATCATGCCCGAAGGCTACGGCTTTCTCCGCTCGCCCGAGTACAGCTACCTGCCCAGCCCCGACGACATCTACGTCTCGCCCGAGGAAATCAAGCGCTTTGCCCTCAAATACGGCGACACCGTGGACGGCGACATCCGCCCGCCGCGCGAAGGCGAGCGCTTTTTCGCCCTCGTCCAGGTTTATACCATCAACGGGCGCACGCCCGAGGAGATGGAGGAGCGCACGCCTTTCGAGTACCTCACGCCGCTCTACCCCGACGAGCGCCTGCGCCTCGAAACATCGGACAAAGAGTACTCGATGCGCGTGCTCGACCTGTTCTCGCCCATCGGCAAGGGGCAGCGCGGGCTTATCGTGGCGCAGCCCAAGACGGGCAAAACCGTGCTGCTCCAGAAAATCGCGAATGCCATCACCACCAACCACCCCGAGGTGCACCTCATCGTGCTGCTCGTGGACGAGCGGCCCGAGGAGGTGACCGACATGGAGCGCAGCGTGCGCGGCGAGGTCATTTCTTCGACCTTCGACCAGGAGCCCGAGCGGCACGTGCTCGTGGCCGACATGGTGCTCGAAAAGGCCAAGCGCCTCGTCGAGGCCGGTCAGGACGTGGTGATTCTGCTCGACTCCATCACGCGCCTCGCCCGCGCCCACAACGCCGTCGCCCCCGACAAGGGCCGCACGATGACGGGCGGCATCGAGGCGGGCGCGCTGCGCGGGCCCAAGCGCTTTTTCGGCGCCGCCCGCAACGTCGAGGAAGGCGGCTCGCTCACCATCATCGGCACGGCCCTCATTGACACGGGCAGTAGGATGGACGAGGTCATCTTCGAGGAGTTCAAAGGCACGGGCAACATGGAACTCGTGCTCGACCGGCAGATCGCCGACCGCCGCATCTACCCGGCCATGCACGTCGTCAAAAGCGGCACGCGCCGCGAGGAACTCCTCATCCCCGACGCCAAGCTGGGCCGCATCTGGATTTTGCGCAAGCTACTCGCCGACCACGAGCCCACGCAGGCCATCACGTTTCTGCTCGACAAGATGCGCGGCACCCGCTCGAACGATGAGTTTCTCGTCGTGATGAACTCGTAGAGGTATTTTCGTATTGCGTATTTCGTATTGCGTAACGGAGAGCACAGTCTTTGGCCATGTCTTTGCGCGCTACGAAATACGCAACACGTAATACGCACTACGCAATACATAACATTCAAACCAAACTCTTTTTTCCATGAGCCACCCGATCTCGCTTCGCACCGTTCTTTTCGACATGGACGGCGTACTCGTGGACGTGTCGAACTCGTACCGCCGGGCCATCGTGGAAACCGCCTATTACTTTACCGGGCGCGAGATCACCGGCGCCCACATCCAGCGCTACAAAGACCAGGGCGGCTACAACGACGACTGGAAGCTGACGCACGCCCTTATCCAGGAGGCCAACATGGAGGTCTCGTACGGGCGCATGGTGGACGAATTCCAGCGCCGCTACCGGGGCGACCGCTGGAATGGACTCATCACCCAGGAAAAACCCCTCGTCACGGCTGACGTGCTGGCGCGGGTGGGCAAGGGCCGCGTGCTGGGCGTGGTGACGGGCCGCCCCGAGGCCGAGGCCAAGTGGGCCATCGAGCACTTCGGCTGGCAGAAGCACCTGCCCCTCCTGGTGGCGATGGAGCACCAGGACCGCCGCTCGAAGCCCGATCCGTACCCCCTCCAGCGCGCCCTCGCCATGCTCGCCACCGTCGGCATGACGGTGCAGCCGCACGAGGCCCTTTACGTGGGCGACACGGGCGACGACGTGCTGGCTGCCCGCCGCGCCGGCATGTGGTGCATCGGGCACGTGCCGCCCTACCTCGACGACCGCGACGCGCACGCGACGCTGCTGTCGGAGCGGGGCGCGCACGCCGTCATCCGCTCGATGGCCGACCTGCCTGCCGCCCTCGACACCCTTATCGAAGAAAGCGCCGCCGTCGCCGCCTGACTTTTTGGGGTAGCGCCCGAACAGAACGCCCCGGCTGGATGGATTTCCAGCCGGGGTTTTTTGTGTTTGTCGGGCAGCGGTGGGTGTGGGGCGTGCGGGGCGCAAATGACGGCGCGGGGGCAGGGCGCAATGAATGGCGCCCCTACGGCGTCGAATGCGGGGCGGGGAACAGGGCGTGCGGCGGCACGCCCCTACGGCCTTTTCGCCCTTCGCCTCACCCCTCCACGTAGCCTTCCTCGCGGTACTTTTTGAGCTTGTTGCGGATGGTGCGGGCGCAGATGCCGAGCAGGTCGGCGGCGGCCTGCTGGTTGTTGCCCGTCTCGTCGAGGGCGTTCAGGATCATCTCGCGTTCCATCTCCTCGATGGTCACGCGGCGGGCGGGTGCGGGCGCGGCGGGCGGCGTGGCGGGCGCCAGCGAGGCGGCGGGAAGGGGCGCTGCGGCAGGCGCGGCCAGCGTGCCGTGCTCGAAAGCCGGCGCCGCGCCGTTCTGGGTGCGCGAGTCCGAAAAGAACTCGTTGATGACGTGCTCGGGCTGCACGAGGGCTTCGTCGGCGGCGAGGACGACGCCCCGATGCACCATGTTTTCGAGCTGCCGCACGTTGCCGGGCCACGTGTACTGCATGAACTGGGCCAGCAGAGCCGGTGCCAGCTTTTTCATGGGCAGCCCGTAAAGCGCGCAGTACTTCTCGACAAAGTGGCCGGCGAGTTCGGGGATGTCGCTGGCGCGCTCGCGCAGGGGCGGCGAGTAGAGCGGGAAAACGGCGAGCCGGTGGTAGAGGTCGGCGCGGAAGCTGCCCTCGCGGATGGCCTCCTGCAAGTCGCGGTTACTCGTCGCCACCACGCGCACGTTGACCTTCTGCGACTCCGACGCGCCGATCTTGGTGAACTCCTGCTCCTGGAGCACGCGCAAAAGTTTGGCCTGCACGGGCAGCTCGATCTCGGTAATCTCGTCGAGCAGGAGGGTGCCGCCGTCGGCCTGCTCGAAGGCGCCCGTCATGTCCTCGATGGCGCCCGTGAAGGCCCCCTTGCGGTGCCCGAACAGGTGGCTCTCGACGAGTTCGCGCGGCAGGTTGGCGCAGTTGAGCGTGACGTACGGCCCGTCGGCGCGGTCGCTTTCGAGGTGGATGAGGCGCGACAGGATTTCCTTGCCCGTGCCACTTTCGCCGTGCACGAACACGGGCGCCTGGCTTTTGGCCACGCGCGGCACCAGGGTTTTGAGCTGCTGCACGCTGGGGTGGCTGCCCACGAACTCGACGGCGCGCGGCTGCGCCTTGCCCTTGCTCCGGCGCGGCGCGCGGGCGGCGCGGGGCGCCTTTTCCCCCGCCTCGCGCGCGGCCAGGTGCTCTTTTACCCGCTCGACCAGCACGGACGTGGAAAACGGCTTGGCGATGTAATCCACGGCGCCGTTCTGCATGGCGCCCACGGCGTGCTGCACGTTCGCGTGCGCCGTGATCATGATGGTCTTGGTGTCCGGGTACTCCTGCCGGACGTGCGCGAGCAGCTCGAGCCCGTCCATGTCGGGCATCTTGAAGTCGGTGATGACGAGGTCGTAGGGCTGCCTTTTGAGGGCGTCCACGGCTTCGATGGCGCTCGAGATGGCCGTGACCTTGATGCCTTCGCGGGCAAAGACACGGTCGAGCACGCCGTGCAAAAGGCGCTCGTCGTCCACGTACAGGATGCTGGGCTGCGTATCAGGCTGGGGCATGGGGTGGTGGGGCTGGGGGTGATGGGGTGGTGGAAACGCGGGGGGATGGGGGCGGACGGGGAGGCCCGTCAGGGGTCATTTGTCGCTTGTCGCTTGTCACCCGTCATTCGAGAGGGGCCATTCCGCACGCGACACTCGTCATGGGGCACTCGTCGAGGGGAAGCGTGAGGCGGAAGCAGGTGCCCAGTTTGGCGCTGGCGAGGTGCAGCGTCACGTCGCCGCCGTGCAGGCGGGCAATGCGGCGGGCGTAGGCCAGGCCCAGCCCCAGGTGGTGCGACTTGGTGGTGTAGAACGGCGCGAACAGGCGGCCCTCGGGCACGTCCGGCACGCCCTCGTTCCACACGTCGAACGTCGCGGCGCCGTCGGCCTCCGCCACTTCGAGCACGACGGCGGCCTTGCGCGACGTTTCGAGGGCGTTTTTGAGCAGGATGTGCAGCACCTGGAACAGCGCCTTGCCATCGGCCCAGAAGGGGCCGGCGGCTTCGATGTGGGTGTAAAAGCGGTGCACGTCGGCGCCGAGGGCGGCGTGGAGTTCGCGCAAGAGGTCGTCGAGGGAGACGCGCTGCCGGTCGAGCATGATGGGCGTGCCCATCACGTCGAGTTCGAAAAGGACGGCTTCGATGCCGCGCACGCCCTCGAAAATGCGCATCACGAGGTCGCGCTGGTCGTCGGTGGCGAGGGTATCCACGAGCAGGTCGGCGTAGCCTTCGATAGAAGAGGTGAGGCTGCTGAGGCGGTGCCGGAGCACGAGCGCGAGGTCGGCAACGGCCTGCTCGTGCGGCAGCAGCGCGGCCAGGGTAGGGTAGTCGGAAAGGGCAGGCAGTGACATGGTTGCCCGGAGCAACAGGGTGGAAAAGGCGGGGCCTACAGCCGCCCCCGCCTTGCACAAACAGTACCCGACTGCGCCGCGCGGGCCGCGTCCGGCTCTGGCCCGTTTTCCGGCAGCCTTTTCCAGCGCGGGCGACGAAGCGGGCCGGAAAAGTGTTCCGCCCTTCATGCTCTCTCCACACGCGGGGCGCGCCTCGCCGCGCTGCGCGGCCCCGGCACGCGCCTTGCCGCCCCGCCCCGCGTCCCCCAATCTGCTGCGTACTGAAAAATGGAAACTGCCAAGCTGGGCCTGCTGCGCCAGGCCATGACGGCGTACTCGTGGCGCAACCAGGCCATCGCCTCGAACCTGGCAAACGTGGACACGCCGGGCTACCAGCGCACCACGGTCACCTTCGAGGAGACGCTCCAGAAGATGCGCCACGGCCTGCCCTCGCTGCGCGACGTGGACGACCTCAAGGCCGACGTGCGCGTCGAGGACGAGGCGCCCGTCCTCGAAGACGAGATGCTCGCCCTGGCCGACAACGGGATGCGCGTCCAGCTGGCCACGCGCGCCCTTTCCGAGCACTTCGGCACCCTCCGCACCGGCATCACCGGGCAGGCGGGGTGAGGGGTGGTGAGGTGGTAGGGTAGCGCGGTGGTGGGCGGCGCGCAGTGGCAGAGCAGGAGGTGGATGTCGGATGGCCCATGGAGGTGGAGGACGCAAGGGCCGGTGGCGTCAGCGGGGCAGGCGGTGGACGAATAGCGTGCCAGGGCCAGTGAAATCCGTGTCGCCCCCTGCCTCTACCTACAACCTCCCCCCACGACCTCAACACGCAGCTCCGGCAGCAGACTCGACCCACTACCTCGCCACCCCAATCCCCATGCTTCTTCCCAACCGCATCACGAACCTGTTCCGCACGTCGGCGCGGGGGCTGGAGGCGCAGCGCATCGCCCTCGGCGCGGCAACCGAAAACCTCGCCAACGCGGGCACGAGCCGCGCCGCCGACGGCCAGGCGTTCCAGCTCAAACGCGCCGTCCACGAGGGGCCGCCTGCCGGCAAGGCGCGCTTCCAGTCGCTGCTTGCCCGGCGGCAGGAGATGCTCCAGGCCACGAGCGCCGAGCACCGCACGGGCCGCACGCTGGCGCGCCGCTTCGAGGACCAGGAGGACATGGGGCCGCGCACCGACGTGGTCGAGGAAGCCCGCGAGCGCCTCGAATACGACCCCACGCACCCGCACGCCGACGCGCAGGGCTACGTCCACTACGCCGACGTGAACGTGGCCGAGGAGATGGCGCGCATGATCTCGGCCAACCGCATCTACGAGGCCAACCTGACGGCCGTCGAGTCCACGAAGGAGATGCTCAAGCACACGCTCCAGATCTGAGCGGGGCGGCAAAAAGGGCGGAGGCGGAAAGGTTTACCCCCCTCCGGCATCCACCTTTTCCCTTTCGGCAGGTGCAGCGCCCGTATTAAGCCCGCTGCGGCGCTGGCGCGAAATTTTCTCTGCCCCCCCCTGCGCGGCACCCGCCCCCGCCCTTTTCCGCCAAGCCACCCGCACCCATGAACCGGATCAGTTCCTACGCCTCCCCCCTCGACCTGTACCGGCAGGTCAGCGCCCGGCAGCAGGGCGCGCCCGCCCGCCCCGACGCCGCGGCTGCCCGCCCGGCGGCGCTGTCGGCAGCCGAGGAGCAGAGCATCCGGGGGCAGTTTCCCCAGTCGCCCGCCCTTTCGATGAAGCTCTACGGCCCGCAGGCGCGCCCCCACACCGTCAACCCCGGCGCCCTCGGCACCCGCCTCGACCTGCAGGGCTGACCCCGCCGCGCAGCGCGCCTCACCTCGCCACGCCCAACCCCACCCCACCGTGACCGTCGCCCAGCTTCAGCGCCTCCGCCAGGTGGCCCCCGACACGGGCCGGCTGCCGCTGCCCCGCACGGGTGAGGGCGAGGGCACCTCGTTTGCCGACACGCTCAAAGACGCCGTGGGCCGCGTGGACGGGGCGCAGAAAGAAGCCGACAACCAGATCGAAGCCTTTGTCGCCGGCGAGCAGGACAACCTGCACGAGGTGATGATTTCGATGAACAGCGCCCGCGTCACGTTTCAACTCATGGCCGAGGTGCGCAACAAGATGCTCGACACGTACCAGGAATTGATGCGGATGCAGGTTTGAGGTGGTGGGGTAGCGGGGTGGTGAGGTGGTGGGTGACCTCTGGTGGTGTAACGAAGCGCTGCGCGCTGTAGCTACCGCATAGTCACTCATCTCCACGCCCTCGAATCCTGACCGGGCGCCGCCCCTCGCCCCGCCCCTGCACCCGATCCGCCACCCCACAACCTCACCACCCCCGTGAGCCCCTATTTCGACAACGCCCGCGCCTTTCTGGCCCGACTCGCGCCCTCGCAGCGGCTGGCGCTGGGCGGCGTGCTCGTGGGCGGCATCGGGCTGCTCATCGCCATCGCGTACTGGACCAGTCGGCCCGACATGACGCTGCTGTTCGCCAAGCTCGGCCCGACGGACGCCAACACCGTCGTCGAGACGCTGCGCGGCGAGGGCGTGCCTTACGACCTGCGCGACAACGGCACCAGCGTGTACGTGCCGCGCGACGACGTGTACGAACTGCGCCTTCGCTTTGCCTCGCAGGGGCTGGGCTCGGACGGCCCCGTGGGCTACGAACTCTTCGACAAGGGCACGCTGGGCATGACGGATTTCATGCAGAAGCTCAGCCTCAAACGCGCGACCGAGGGCGAGCTGGCCCGCACCATCACCTCTATCCGGCAGATCGAGATGGCGCGCGTGCACCTCGTGGTGCCCGAGCGCAGCGCCTTTGCCGCCAACCAGAAGCAGCCCACGGCGTCCGTCGTCGTCCAGACCGTGGGCGGGCAGCGGCTTTCAGGCGAGGAAGTCGAAGGCATCACGAGCCTCGTCGCCGGCGCCGTCGAGGGGCTGGCGCCCGAAAACGTGACCATTCTCGACGTGCGCGGCAACCTGCTCTCGAACCCCGAAAAGCCCGACGAAGACGCGACGCTGTCCACCAACCAGCTCAAAATGCAGCACAGCGTCGAGACGCACCTGGCCGAAAGCGGCCAGACGATGCTCGACCGCGTGCTCGGCCCGGGCAACGCTATTGTGCGCGTGGCCGCCCAGCTCGACTTCAGCCGGGGCGTCGAGGAGCGCGACCTCATAGACCCCGAAAGCCAGACCGTCGTGTCGGAGGAAAAACTCGACGAGCAGACGGGCGGCGACGCGGCGACGAGCCAGGTGCGCAACTACGAACTGAGCCGCACGCGCGAGCGCATCGAAAAAAGCACGGGCGACGTGAAGTACCTGACCGTCTCGGTCATCCTCAACCAGAAAACCGAGCAGGTGGGCGAGGGCGACGCGGCCCTGCCCGAAGCCCGCCCCTACACCGACGCCGAGGTGCAGGAAATCGAGGCGCTCGTCCAGAACGCCGTGGGCTTCAGCCCCGCGCGCGGCGACCGCATCGCCATCCACCAGACGCGCTTCGACACGACGGCCGACGACGCCGCCGAGGAGCAGATCAAAAGCGCCGAGCAGCAGGAGATGCTCCAGCTCTACCTGCGCTACGGACTGGTGCTGCTGGCGCTCGGCCTCGTGTTCTGGCTCGTCCGCTCGGCCACGCGCCGCCTGATGACGCCCGCCGGCCCCGTCCAGTTCGACCTGCACCAGAAAACGCCCGCCGCCATCGGCAAGACGCACGTCCGGCCCGACGGCACGATTGTCCGCGTGGACGAGCACGGCGAGCAAATCGAGGACGACCAGCCCGTGCTCATTGACGACATCTACACGAGCCGCCTGTCGGGTGAAGCGAAAGCGCGCCTCAAAGCCAAGCACCTCGTGTTCGAGGAAATCAAAGAGCACGTCCAGAACAGCCCGAACGAAGCCGCCGACCTGATCCGCTCGTGGCTGGCCGACGACATCGAAAACGGCCGCGCCGCGCTGCAGGTGAAGTGAGGTGGTGGGGTGGTTGGTGGAGGCGGGTGGCGACGCGGATTTCGCTGACCATAGACACGCTGGATGGGGCCGCTGACGCCTGCTGCTGAAGCCTTCGAGTTCGCCACCTGCCCCGCTGACGCCCGCCCTCCACCGCCCCACCCCCGCCCTCCACCCACCACCTCGCCACCTCTCCACCCCATCACCCCGCCCCCGATGGCCGTCACCAACAGCCCCACCACCGCGCTTGCCACCGACGCGGCGCCCGCCGCCTCCGCCGTGATGGCCCACAACGGCGCCACGGGCGTCAGCACCGCCGACGTGCTCAAAAACATGACCGGCGCCCAGAAAAGCGCCGTGTTGCTGGTGGCGCTGGGCGTCGAGGCGGCAGGCAAAATCCTGAAAGGGCTGCGCGACGACGAGGTCGAGCGCATCTCGGTCGAGATTGCCCGCTTCCGCAACATCTCGGGCGACGTGGTGGAGGCCGTCCTCGTCGAGTACCGCGACATGAAGATGGCCCAGAACTACATCGCCCAGGGCGGCGCCGACTTTGCCCGCGAAGTCCTCAAAACGGCACTCGGCGACCGGCGCGCCGAGGAAATCATGATGCGCGTCGAGGCGGCGATGGAGGTGTCGGCCTTCCACCTTTTGCAGACCGTCGAGACGAGCCAGCTCACCAACTTTCTCCAGTACGAGCACCCGCAGACGGCGGCGCTCATCCTGGCCCACCTCAACGCCCGCAAGGCCGCCGACATCCTGGCCGGCTTCCAGCCCGAGATGCAGGCCGACATCCTGGTGCGCCTGGCCACGATGAACAAGACCTCGCCCGAGCTCCTGCGCGACATCGAGGAAGTCATCAGAGGCCAGATCGGCTCGCTGTTCGGCACCGAGATGAGCGCGGCGGGCGGCGTCGAAAAGGTGGCCGAAATCCTCAACAACTCCAGCCGCAGCGCCGAGCGCGTGCTGCTCGACGCCATCCGCGACTTGGACGGCGAACTCGCCATCCAGGTCAAGGGCTACATGTTCGTCTTCGACGACCTCGTCACCATCAGCGGGCGCGACATGCAGCGGCTGTTGATGGAGGTCGAGCAGCGCGACCTGGCGCTGGCCCTCAAGGCGTCCTCGGAAGACCTCAAGCAGAAGGTGCTCGAAAACGTGTCCGAGCGCGTGGGCCAGGCCCTCGTCGAAGAGCTCGAACTCATGGGGCCCGTCCGCGTCTCGGACGTGGACGAGGCGCAGAAGCGCATTCTCGCCACGGCGCAGAAGCTGGAAGAACAGGAAGAAATCACCCTCACGCGCGGCAAGTCGGAGTCGATGATTTAGCGGTTGGAGGTTTGAGGTTGGAGGTTTGAAATCCCATCCTCGCGGAAGCGGCAGAAGACAGCGCGAAGCCCCCGCCCCTCGCCCCCACCGCTCTACCCTCAAACCGCCAATCGCCAACCGCCAACCTCCACCTCCCCATGCCCCTCTACACCCGCGACGCGCGCGTGCGCGGCACGCTTTTCCCCGCCGACGACGCGCCGGAGACGCAGCCCCTGCCGCGCGTGCTGCGGGGCGCCGACGCGCTGCGCGCCCTGCCCGTGGACGCTGCCGCCCCGCTCCCCGGCGTGCTGCGGGGCAAGGGGGCCGCCCTGGCGGCGCAGCCTTTCGTCGTGGCCGCCCTGACGCCCACGCCCGCCTTCGCCCTCGCCGACGAGGGAGACGAAGCGGACGACGGCGCGCCCGCGTTCGAGCCTGCCGCGCCCCCGCCGCCCGTGCTGGACGAAAACGCCGTCGCCGCCATCCGCGCCGAGGAAGCCGCCCGCTGGCAGGCGCGCCTGGAAGAAGCCGCCCTGCGCGCCCGCGAAAACGGCTACAAGCAGGGCCGCGACGACGCCGAGCGCGCGGTGGCCGACGAGCGCGCCCTGATGCGCGAGCACGTGGCGCAGCAGATGGAGCAGATGCAGGCCGCCTGGCACGCCCACCTGGCCGCCACCGAGCAGCAGATGGCCGACCTCGCCTTTGGCGTCGCCGAAAGCGTGCTGGCCGCGCCGCTGCCCGACAACATCCGCCGCGTGTCCATGCGGGCGCTGCACGAGGCCGTCGAGTCGCTGGGCGGGGCGGGGCTGCGCGTGGCCGCCCACCCCGTGGACGTGCTGCGCTTGCAGGAAACCGGCGCCGACGAGGAGATGCGCCGCATCGCCCCCGACCTGCGCTTCGACCCCGACCCGACGCTCCACGAGGGCGACTGGACGGTCGCCTCCGACGCGGCGACCGTCCGCAACGTGCGCGCCGAACTGCTCGACGCCCTCCGCCGCCGCCTGGGCCTGCTGGCGCTGGGCAAGGGGTAGGGCTACACACGGAAAGCGCGGTGCCTTCGCATACTGTTAACACACGTAAAAATGGGGGGGGTAATTTGTGTGACTGGCGCATGGCAGCCCGGTACCCCGGGAGATGCGTTTTTCCGCGTCACATCAGAGATAGTGTTCGATGTTGTACCCCGTTCGCACCGCAGCCAGATTGTTTGCCTGCGCGTGCCTGGCGCTTTTCACGGCACAGAGTGCCTCCGCGCAGCACCTCGCCCGCATCGGGGGCTGCGTGTATTCGGAGCAGGAGGAGCCGCTTTCGGGCGCTACCATCCAGACCTCCGACGTGCCGCCCCGGGCCACGAGTGCCAGCAACAACGGCTGCTTCGGGCTGCGCGTGCTGCGGGGGCCGGTCACGCTCTCGATCTCGTTCGTGGGCTTCGAGACGCAGACGCACACGCTTGTCGTACGCGGCGACACGTCGCTCACCATCACGCTCCGGTCGCGGCCGGGCGTGCTGGGCGAGGCCGTCGTGGAGGGGGACCGCGAGGAAGACCCCGTCGAGTCGGTGCAGATGAGCGCGGTGAGGGTGCGCGCCGAGGAGATACGGCTGACGCCCCAGGTGCTGGGCGAGGTGGATGTGCTGCGCACGCTCCAGTTGCAGCCGGGGGTGCGCGGTGGCAGCGAGGCGTCGGCGGGGCTGTACGTGCGGGGCGGCGGCGCGAGCGAAAACCTGGTGCTGCTGGGCGGCCTGCCGCTGTACGGCACCACCCACCTGTTCGGCTTTATGTCGGCGTTTCCGAGTGCGGCCGTTTCGTCGGTGCGCCTCGTCAAAGGCGGCTTTCCGGCGCGCTACGGCGGGCGCCTCTCGTCCGTCGTCGATGTCGAGATGCGTGCGCCCGGGCTGCGCCGCGTGGAGGCCCGGGGCAGCGTGGGGCTGCTCTCGTCGCAACTCGCCCTCGACGTGCCGCTCGTCCGGAACCGGGTAGGCGTGGTCGTGGCCGCGCGGCGGACGTACGTGGACGTGTTGACGCGCCTGCTGGCCTCCGAAGGCTTCACGGCGCAACCCTATTTCTACGACACCTACGGCAGCGCCTACGCCCGCCTCACCGCCCGCACCCACGTAGTGGCCCACGTTTACGCCAGCCGGGACGCCTTTATCACCTTGCGCACCGGGCGCTCAGCGGTGGACGAGGGTGTCCGCGCGGTGGACACCGAGCGCCTCGTCTTCGGGTGGGACAATACGCTCGCGTCGCTCCAGGTGCGCCATGCCGGCGCCACCACCCGCGCCGAGGCCGGGCTGGGGTGGGTGGGCTACGACCTGGATAGCCGCCAGCGCATCGAGCGCCGCGTGATAGAAGCCGACTCCCTCGTGAACCTCGAAGCCTCCGAGGTGGAATACGGGTCGCGCGTGCAGGACGCCACGGCGTGGGCAAACCTCGACCACGCCTTTTCCGACAAGCACCAGACGGAAGCGGGCTTTCGCGTCGTGCGGCATGCCTACACGCCCCGCGTAAACCGGCAGCGCGTAAACGGTGGGTCTCTGGGAACGGCGGCAGAAACGGGCGGGGCCGAAGCAGCCGCACTGCCATCGTGGGAAGGGGGCGCCTATGCGGAGCACACGGCTACGTTCGGGCCGGTGCGGGTAGCGGCAGGGCTGCACGCGTCGTTTTACCAGACGCCGCCGGATTCGGGGCAGACGGCCACGTTTTCGTCGGTGCAGCCCCGGCTGAGCGCCCGCTACCGGCGGGGCCGCGTGGCCTACAAGGCGAGCTACGCCGCCACGCAGCAGCCCGTGCACCTGCTCGTGACGAGCCTCGTCGGGCCGCCGTCGGAGTTGTGGCTTCCTGCCACGCGCACCTTTTCGCCTTCGCGGGCGCGGCAAATCGCCCTCGGCGCCGTCGCCACGCCGTCGCGCGCGTGGCGCTTCTCGCTCGAAGGCTACTACAAAACGCAGCGCGGCATCATCGCCTACCGCGACGGCGCGGGCTTCGAGCAGTCTGCGGAAACGTCGTGGGAAAACACCGTCGTCCGGGGCACGGGGCGTTCTGCCGGCGTCGAGGTGCTCGTCGAAAAGCGCACAGGAGGGCTGCAAGGCCACCTGGGTTACACGCTGGGTAGCACGCGGCACACGTTTCCCGGGATCAACGAGGGCCGCAGCTTTCCCGCCCGCTTCGACCGGCGGCACGACGTGGCGCTGGCCCTGCGCTACGAACTGTCGCCCCGGCGCCTGCTTTCGGCCACGTGGGTGTACGGCACCGGCGAGGCCGTGACGCTTCCCAACGGCCAGTACCGGCAGTGCAATCCCGCGGGTAGCGGCCTGTACACCGAGCCCTGTGACCTCGTAACCACCTACACGGCGCGCAACGGGGCACGCCTGCCCGCCTACCACCGCCTCGACCTGGGCCTCCAGTTTGGCTATCCCGAAGACCGCCTCCACTGGACAGTCGGGCTGTACAACGCCTACAGCCGCCGCAACGCGTTCTACGTCACCCCCAACAACAGCCTCGTCATCACCGCCGACGGCAAGCAGTACGACGAACGCTACCTGCGGCGCGTGAGTCTTTTCCCCATCCTGCCTTTTGCGCGGGTAGATTTCTCGTTCTGATGCCTGCCTGCTCTTTCCGCCGGTTATTCCTGCCGGGATGCCTGCTCGTAGCCTTTGCCTGGGGGACGGGATGCGAGACGTTCGGCCCGTACGATGGACCGGTAGAACCCCCGCAGATGGCCCTCAGCGGCGCCTTTACGCCGGACAGCGCGTGGCACGTGCGCCTCTACCGGATGCACCCCTTCAACGAGCCCGCCCCGGAAGACGTGAGCCCTCCGGTGGCCGATGCCACCGTGACGGTGGAGGACGTGGCGACGGGAGGACGCCTGACGCTGTGGCCCGACGGCGAGGGCGGCTACCGCGCGCCCGGCGGCGAGCGCCCCGCAGCCGGGCAGGCCTACCGCATCGGCCTCGCCCACCCCGTGCTGGGCCAGGCCACCGCCCAGGACGCGGCGCCTGCCGCGCCCGTGTTCTCGGCTTCCGACCCCACTTTCGTCCGGCGCGACACGCTGGGCGACACGCCCGTCGCCCGCTACCGGATGCGCATCGAGGTGGAAGGCGTGCCGGGCGGCGCCTTTCTCGTGCTGGGCGTAAACCAGGTGCAGCCTCCGCGCCCTTATGAAAACGACAAGCGCGTGCGCGCCCGGCCCATCCGCTTTACCACGAGCGACCCGGCGTGGCGCTATGCCCACAGCGACACGGGGCCGGTGCAAGGAATGACCACCTTTGTCGGCGAGAGCGCCGCCATCAAGCCGCTGCCGCCCGGCCAGAAATGGGCCTTCGACGTGGAGTTCGAAACGGTGGTCGTGCCCCGCGCCGCGCGCCGCGTGCTCCTCTCGATCCGGGCGCTGAGCCCGGCCCTGCACGCCCACCTCGTCACCGTATCCCGGCAGTTTGAACTGGGTGACGACCCGTTTGCCGAGCCCGTGCACATCGAAAGCAACGTGACGGGCGGCAAGGGCATCTTCGGGGGCTACCACAGCACGACCATCGAAGTCGCCACCCCGCTGCCCTATTAGGGCCGGGCAAAAGCTGAGGCCGGGTGGGCAGGCGCTGCGTTAGATTGGGAAACCTCCCATCCAACGCCTTTCCATGCGCATCGTCCTGCTGACCAACGAGTACCCGCCCAACATCTACGGCGGCGCGGGCGTCCACATCGAGCACCTGAGCGAAGCCCTCGCCCGCCTCGACGGCGGCGCCCACGACATCACCGTCCGCTCGTTTGGCGACCAGCAGGTGGACGCGGGCAACCTGCACGTGCGGGGCGTCGAGGCCGGCGTCGAGATTCCCGTCCACGACAAGCGCCACGCCCGCCTCATGGACACCCTCGCCCGCAACCTGCGCATGGCCGGCTCGATTGAAAAGGCGGACATCGTGCACGCGCACACGTGGTACGCGCACTTTGCGGGCTGCCTCGTGCAGCAGCTGGCGGGGGCGCGGCTGGTGCTCACCACGCACTCGCTCGAACCGCACCGCCCGTGGAAGGTGGAGCAACTCGGCGCCGCCTACGAGGCGTCGTCGTGGATCGAGCAGACGGCTTATGAAAACGCCGACGGCGTCGTGGCCGTCTCCCGAGCCATGCGCGAGGACGTGCACGAACTCTACCGGGTGCCCCTCAAGCGCATCCGCGTCATCCCCAACGGCATTGACCCCGACGTGTGGCGGCCCACGCCCGATCCCGAAACGCTGCGCGGGCTGGGCGTCGATCCCGACCGGCCGTACGTGCTGTTCGTGGGCCGCATCACGCGGCAGAAGGGGATTATCCACCTCGTGCGGGCGCTGCACTTTTTGCCCCCCGGCACCCAGGTGGTGCTGGCCGCCGGCGCCCCCGACACGCCCGAAATCGCCGAGGAGATGAAGGCCGCCGTCGAACAGGCGCAGGCCACGAGCGGGCAGCAGGTCGTCTGGCTGAGCGAGATGCTGCCGCGCGAAACCCT
>CBDUCD010000020.1:0-17245 GCA_965365535.1 uncultured Rhodothermales bacterium
TCACAAGCGTCAACCGCGACGAGCGCAAGGACGGCGGCGCGCCCATCTTCGCCGAAACCATCCGACTTATCCACGACCTGGGCGTCACGGTCGAGGTGCTCACGCCCGACTTCCGGGGCGTGCGCGAAGTCTGCCAGATCGTTTTCGACGCGCGCCCCGACGTGTTCAGCCACAACGTCGAAACCGTGCCCCGCCTGCACCGGCGCGTGCGCCCGCAGGCCCGCTACGAACGCTCGCTCGACGTGCTGCGCTGGGCCAAGGCGGACGGCCTGCGCGTCAAGAGCGGCATCATGCTGGGCCTGGGCGAAGGGGACGACGAGGTGCTCGCGCTCATGGACGACATGGCCGCCCTCGGCCTCGACGTGATGACCATCGGGCAGTACCTCCAGCCCACGAAAATGCACCTGCCCGTCGAGGCGTTCGTCCACCCGGACGTGTTCGCGCGCTACAAGGAGGAAGGCGAAAAGCGCGGCATCGGCCACGTCGAAAGCGGCCCGCTCGTGCGCTCGTCCTACCACGCCGAGCGGCACGTGTGATGGCGGCCACGACACGCGCCCGGCGAGTGGAGCGCATGGCGTCTCCGCGCCCCTTGCGCTTTACGGTGCAAGACTACTACGCGATGGCCCGCGCGGGCATCCTCGGCGCAGACGACCGCACCGAACTCATCAGCGGCCACATTCTCGACATGTCCCCCACAGGATCGCGGCACGCCGTCTGCGTGCGCCGCCTGACGGCGCTGTTCTACGAACACGTCCACCCGCAGGCGGAAATTCTCGTCCAGGACCCCATTTCGCTGGGCAGCCGGTCGGAGCCGCAACCCGATGTGGCGCTGCTCAAAATGGGCGACTACACGCGGCAGCATCCCGGCCCTGCCGACGTGCTGCTCGTCGTCGAGGTGTCGGACGCGACGCTCTCTTTCGACCGGCGCGTAAAGGTGCCGCTGTACGCTCGCCACGGCATTGCCGAGGTATGGGTCGTGGCACCTGACGAGGGCAAGGTGTACGTCCACCGTACCCCCACGCCCGACGGCTACGCCGCCGCCCACGCCGTTGGAAAGGAGGGGTCGCTGACCATCGCGGCGCTGCCCGGCGTAGAGATCGCGGTCGGAGACGTGCTGGGGTAGGGGGGGCGTCCAATCCCTGCACGCCGGTCGTCAATCCACGCGCTCGGCGCGGAAGGTGCCGTTGGGCTGGAGCAGCACGATGCGCGCGGCCTTGCCGCCGTCCATCTCGAAGCGGACGCGGTAGCCATTGAGGCTTTCGAGGCCAAAGGTGTGCGCTTCGGGCGTGGCTTCGAGCGCGTACGTGGGCTGGCCGGGCACCGTCATCGCCAGCCCGTCGCCGCGCACCGCAACCGTTATGGTGAGCGTTTCGAGGCGGTAGCGGCCCGCGTACTGCGCCAGCATCTCGGGCGACACCGGGGCGGCCTGCCGCTTAAACGTGACGGGCGGCAGCGTGGGTTCGATGGCCAGCGACAGGCCGTCCACGAGCCCGTCGGGGTTGGTCTGGAACGTCAGCTTCATGCCCTCGGCCACGCCGCCCCCGATCTCGAAGGTGTCGTAGTGCCAGTGCGTGAGCGGCTCGTCGAGTTTGTAGTAGGTAGCGTGCAGCCCACCGTTCTGCTGCCGGACGCTCATCTGGCCATAGGCCGGGTGCTCGTAAAGACCGGCATAGTCGGCGAGGGGGTGCGACGGCTTGGTGCCGGGCACGCGCTGCGCCTCGCGGTCGGCGCGGGCCACGCCGTCGAGCGAGTCGGCATTTGCAGCCGGACGGATGCCGGCCAGCCAGTCGGTCTTTTCGAGCCCCAGCAGCCGGTCGAAGGCCGACAGCATCAGGGCGCGCGGAACGGGCGAGCCGTCCTTGTTGGTCAGAATCACGACGCCCAGGTCGTCGTCGGGCAGCAGGCCCACGAGCGCCGAGAAGCCGTCAATGTTGCCGCCGTGCTGCACGAGCCGGTGGCCCCGGTACACCTCGGCAAACCATCCCGGCGCGTACATCAGGTAGGGCGACGCCGGCGTCGCCTGCGCGGCGACGAACACCTGGGGCGTGTGCAGAAACTTGAGGTTCGCCGCCGACACGACGCGGCGCCCCTCCACCTCGCCATCCGAAAGCTGGAGCGCGACCCACTTTTCCATGTCCACGAGGCCCGCGTTGATGGAGCCCGCCGGCCCGATGGCGTCGAGGGTGAACGGCGGCAGCGCGTTTGCCGAGTCGCGCCCGCCGCCGTAGCCCGTGGCGTGGTCGCCGGCAGCCTGCATCGAAGCCATGTCGAGCGAGGCGCCCGTCATGCCCAGCGGGTCGAAAATGCGCGTCTGGACGAGGGTTTCCCACGGCGCGCCGCCCAGCCGCTCGGCGAGGATGCCCGCCGTCATGAACATCAGGTTCTGGTACTGCCACGCGCCCCGGAACGGCTTGGTGGGTTCGAGATAGCGGAGGCGGTGGTAGAGTTCGTCGCGCGAAAAGGGCGTGCTGTACCACAAGAGGTCGTGGCGCGGCAGGCCGCTGCGGTGCGTCAGCAGGTCGTTGGCCGTCATGCCCTGCGTGGCGACGGGGTCGTGGAGGCGGAAGTCGGGCAGGTACTCGATGACGGGCTTGTCCCAGTCGAGCTTGCCCTCGTCGTTGAGCGTGGCGAGGGTGAGGGCCGTGAACGCCTTCGTGGCCGAGCCGATGGCAAAGCGCGTCTGCGGCGTGACGGGCGCGCCCGAGGCGACGTCGCGCACGCCGTAGCCTTTTTCGTAGATCACGTCGGCGCCGCGCACGAGGGCCAGGCCCACGCCCGGCACGCGCCACTCGCCTATGGCGGCGGCCACGAGGCTGTCGAAGCCGGCAAGGGCGCGGGCGTCCTGCTCGGCGGCCTCGGCGTGGGCGGCAGCCGCGCGCGTAAGCGAAAAGTCGAGGCGGGCGCCGCCCTGCAAAAAGTCGCCGGCAAGCACCTTGTCGCCGTCTTTCAGCGCGCCGCGAAAGGTGGGCAGGCCGGGGATGCCGTCCATCTGGAAAAACACCGAGTCGCCGGCCACGCGCACGCCGGCGAGGGCAAAGCCGCGCAGGTTCTGGGCGGGGATGGAGATGGTGCCGGCGGGCGCATCGTCCGTGCCCGTGAGGGTGACTTCGATGGCGAGCGGGCTGCCCGGCACCTCGATGGCGCCCGTCCAGTCGCCCGTCGCGCGCTGGGCGAAAAGGGGGGCTGGGGCCAGAAACAGCAGCAGAAACGCGAGGCGGACGGCGGGGCGCATGGCGGTCGGGGCGTGTGGATGGGGTGCGGGCCGGAGGCTTCCCAAGAATACGACCCGGCAGGGGCAGGCGCATCAAGCCGGTCACATCCGAAATGCTGCGGTAATGTGTGCTGGCTTCCCGTTGCTGCCTGCTTGCCCGGCGGCGTACTCTTGGCGCCACCCTTTCCAACTCCCCCCTTTCATGGCAGACAGCAGCAGCAGCACGGCCAGCGTGGCCATCGTCATCCTCGTCATCATCGCCCTCGGCTTCGGCATCTGGTTTTTCACGCGCGGCGGCGGCGCCGACGCCCCGGACGCGCCCGACGTGAACATCGAGCTGGGCAACTGAGGGGCGGGAATTCGAGGCCCGAGACGGGCGTTCGGGCCTCGGATCTCCCGTTGCTAACCTCCATTACCCAGCCGCCAGCGCAGCTTTGTGCCCGGCGCCACGTTGTGGCGGTCGGCAAAGCCGGCGTTCGTTTCGAGCACGAAGCGCGCCGGCCCCTCGCTCGAGACGCCGTCGAGCGAAAAAGGCCGCGTGTACTTACCCACGTTGACGACCGCCGAGTCGGCGCCGACGAAAATGATGTCGAGCGACGCGGGCGTGCTGGCCATCCAGAACGTCTGCGGCCCGGCGTAGTCGAACACGAACAACATGCCCTGCTCGTCGGTGAGGGGGGCGCGCTCCATCAATCCGCGCTCGCGCGCGCTGTCCGTCGCCGCCACTTCGATTTCGATGGTTTTGACGGCGGCGCCGTCCTGCAAAAAGTCGAGCCGTCCGTCGGGGTGAAAGGCGATGCGTTCCGGGGCGGCAGCGGGGCGCGGGCTGTCGTTTTTCGGGTTGCAGGCGGCGCAGGCGAGCAGCAGGGCGAGGGCAAAAAAGCGCATGGGGGCGGGGAAAACGGGGGGTTGGGACGGAAGGAAAAGGGCGCCGCCTTTACGGAGACGCCGCATCCGAGGCCGCCCGTCGCCACGCGATGCGGTCGCCCACGCCCACGCCGTAGCGCTCGGCAAAGCCAGCCCGCACCTCGACCACGAAGCGCGCCGGCGCCGCCGACGTGATCTGCTGCTGCGAAAACGACTGCGTGCGCGCCGCCACGGTCACGATCTCCAGGCTGTCGTTGACGAACAGGATGTCGAGCGGAAGCGGCGTGTTGTACATCCAGAAGGATTGCACCTCCTCGCGGTCCATGAGGAACAGCATCCCGGCCTTTTCGGGCAGCGTTTTGCGCTCCATCAGGCCGCGCTGCCGGGCGCTGTCCGTCGCCGCGATCTCGACGGCGATGCGGGTGATGGGCTCGCCCGTGGCGCGGAAAAACGTGACCGTACCCTCGGGCCGGAACGGGATGTCGGCGGCGGGCGGCGGCGCGGGCGTGTCGGCCCGGCAGGCGGCCAGGGCGAAAAGCAGGGCGAGGGGCAGCAGGCGCATGGCGTGGGGGCAAAACCGTCGCCCCAACGCGCCATTGCCGGGCGGGTGCCTACGCGGCAACGTCTTCGGCCAGCAGCCGCACGCCGTCCGCGTCGAGCCGCAGGTTTTCGGGGGCGCACAGGCGCGTCGTCTCGCCCTCGTACACGAGCGGGTCGAGCAGCGCCAGCGCCCAGTGCGCGTGCGCCTCGGTGGGCGCGAGGTCGTCGTCGGCGTCGGCGGCAAAGCCGGGCGCAAAGCCGTCGGCGTGGGCGTAGCGCAAGGCGTAGAGGCTGTCGAGCAGGGCGGCCAGCGCGTCGGCAAGGGCCGCGACGGTGTCGAGCGAGGTGGACACGTCGCCGCGCCGGAAGGCTTCGCGGGCTTCGCGGACGAGATTCAGCACGCGGTAGCGGCCCAGTTCAAAGTCGCCATCGGCGAAAAAGCGGGAGATGAGGGCGTCGGTCATGGCAAAAGGGGACTTTGGGTGCTGCCT
The DNA here is from genome assembly GCA_965365535.1 of uncultured Rhodothermales bacterium. Taxonomy (GTDB): domain Bacteria; phylum Bacteroidota; class Rhodothermia; order Rhodothermales; family BA12; genus CBDUCD01. The sequence continues at coordinate 5,110 of CBDUCD010000020.1, forward strand.
CTGTTATCGGCCCGCCGCCTGTTTCTTAAAGCGCTTTTCCGGGCGGTGGAGGGCGGCGCAGGGCAGCGCTGCCAGAGAATGCAACCTTCGGGCCAGTTTGCCCCGCAGCCCATCGCGAATGGCTGCGGCTGCTTCCAGGACACGCCGCGCGCGTCCGTCACCCCTCCATCCCGGCCCTTGTCCGGGGGCGAAAAGGATGGAAGGCCATCCGTGGGCGGGCGCTCAGAGGCCGCGGTAGAGTTCGGAGAAAAGCAGCTTCTCGGTCACCGCGTCGGCCAGCAGGCGGCCCCGGTCGGTAAGGCGGAGGCGGCGGTTTTCGAGCGCGACGAGGCCGTCGCCGGCAAGCCATTCCACCACGTCGGCCTTTTCGTCCAGCAGGTCGGCGCTGTAGCGCTGGTCGAGGCGGTCGAGGTCGAGGCCGTCGGCGAGGCGCAGCTGGAGCATGACGTACTCGTTGGCCAGCGTGTCGAGCGAGAGGCGCTGCTTTTCGTCGAGGGGGCGCTGCCGCCCGGCGACGAGGGCTTCGTAGCGCCCCAGGTGCCGCACGTTCGACCAGCGGTGGGCGCCCTTTTCGGGCCGTCCCCACCAGAAGCTGTGCGCCGACGGCCCGAAGCCGAGGTAGTTGGCGTGCGTCCAGTACAGGCTGTTGTGGCGGGCGCGGTGGCCGGGGCGCGCAAAGCTCGAAATCTCGTAGCCCTCGAAGCCCTCGCCGCGCAGCAGTTCGAGCGTGAACAGGTAGCGCTCGGCCATCGCGTCCTCGGGCAGGGGCGCCACCAGCCCGCGCTGCACGTTTTTGCCCAGCACGGTTCCCTCTTCAACCGTCAGCCCGTACGTCGAGAGGTGCGGCGCGCCCAGCCGGACGGCTTTCTGGACGTTCGCGTACCAGTACTCCTCGGGCTGCTCGGGCAGGCCAAAGATGAGGTCGACGGAAAACGAGCGGAAGCCGGTTTCGCGGGCCAGGGCAATGGCGTTTTCGGCTTCGCGGGCCGTGTGGGCGCGGTTCATCCAGCGCAGGTCGGCGTCGAAAAAGGACTGCACGCCGATGGAGAGCCGGTCTATGCCGAGGCTGTGGAGGCCGCGGACGTACTCGGGCGAGCAGTCGTCGGGGTTGACCTCGAAGGTGACCTCGGCGGGGGCGTCGGCCTGGAAGTGGTCGCGGACGGCGCCGAGCAGCCGCTCGACGTCCGAGAGGGGCAGGCGCGAGGGCGTGCCGCCGCCGAAATAAATCGTCTCGACCTTTTCGTGCGGGCCGTACTGGGCGCCGTAGTCGGCGATCTCGGCGCGCATGGCCTCGACGAAACCCGTCGGCGCGCGCTTTGACGTGACGAAGTAGAAGTCGCAGTACACGCAGCGCTGCGCGCAGTACGGGATGTGGAGGTAGAGTGCGGACACAGAGAGAAAAGAAGGCCCGTCCGCAACGCCCGGGGGCTGCGCTCGTTCGCCGCGCCATCGTACTTTCGCGCCATGAACGCTCTGCTGCGCGGCCTCGTCGCCGCCTTTTTCGCCGCTGCTCCCATCCACGCCCAGACGCCGCCCGTCGCGCCGCCCGACCCCTTGCTGGCCCATCCTGCCGACGTGCTGGCGCGGTTGCAGCACGCGCGCGGCGCCGATCTCGACACCCTCTGGCAGGGCCTGGCGGCCCGGCACCAGCTGCCCTTTGCCAGCGGCGACAGCGCCCTCCTGCTGTACCGCGGGCCGGCCCGGCGGGTGGACTGGGCGGGCGACGTGACGGGCTGGCAACCCCTTTTGCACGGGAGGCGTGTGAGGGGCACCGACGTGTGGTACGCCGCCCTCGCGCTGCCCACCGACGCCCGCGTGGACTACAAAGTCGTCGTGGACAGCACGCGGTGGCAGCTCGACCCCGCCAACCCCCGGCAGTCGTGGAGCGGCTTCGGCCCCAACTCCGAACTCAGGATGCCGGGCTACGTCTTTCCCGCCGAAACCACGTGGCGGGCGGGCATCGCGCGGGGCCGGCTGGCGCCCGACACCATCGTGGCGAGCCCGGCGCTGGGCTACCGCGTCCAGTACCGCGTTTATACGCCCGCCGGCTACGAAAACCTGCGCGGCCTGCCCGTGCTGTACGTGACGGATGGCCACGAGTACGCCGACGACAGGCTGGGCGGACTGGTCACGACGCTCGACAACCTCATCGCCGACGGCGCCATCACGCCCCTCGTCGCCGTCTTCATAGACCCGCGCAACCCGGACAGCCTGGCCGTGAACCGGCGCGAAACGCAGTTTCTGGGCAACGGGGAGTTCGTGGCGTTCGTGGCGGACGAACTCCGGCCCGCCATCGAACGGCGCTACCGCGTGCGGACGGACAGGGCGGGGCGCGTGGTGATGGGCACGTCGTTTGGCGGCTATTTCGCGGCTTTTCTGGGGCTGGAGCGCCCCGACGTGTTTGCGCGCCTGGCGATTCAGTCGCCCGCGTTCTGGCCGCACCCCGAGATCGTGGCGCGCTTTGCCCGCGCCCCCGCGGCGCCCTACCACATCTCGCTTTCGCAGGGCACGCTGGCCGACGGCACGGGCGGCGCCGACCTGGCCGGGGTGCTGGCGCAGTACGGCTACGCGCACACCTTCACCATGCGCCCCGAGGGCCACGCGTGGGCGCACTGGCGGGCGCTGATGCCGGGCGTGCTGCGCTACCACTTCGGGCTGCCGGGCAGCGAGGCGCCATGAAAGGGCGGAGGGGGCACCGCGCGGCGGGCCTGCTGCGGCTCGTGCGGATAGGCAACGTGGCCACCATTGCGGGCGGGGCGGCGCTGGGCGGGCTGCTGGCGCTGCACGGCGACGCCGCCGGAGGCGTGGCCGTGGGTCCGCTCGCGCTTGCGGCCCTCTCGGCGGCACTCGTGGGGGCGGGCGGCAACGCCTTCAACGACCTGGCCGACCTCCCCATCGACCGGGTAAACCGCCCCCGGCGACCGCTGCCTTCCGGGCGCGTCGCGCCGGGCACCGCCCGCGTGCTGTGGCTGCTGCTGACGGCGGCAGGGGTGGCGCTGGGCGCCGCCCTCTCGCTGCGGCACGGGCTGCTGGCCGTGGGCGCGGCGCTCGTGCTGTTCGCGTACTCGCGCTGGCTCAAAAGGCGGCCTCTCGCCGGCAACGTCGCCATTGCCCTGCTCATTGCCCTGGCCCTCGTGTACGGTGGATGGGCCGTGGGCAATGGCGCGGCGCTGTGGGTGGGCGCCGCCTTCGCGTTTCTGACGACGCTGGCGCGCGAGATGGTGAAATGCGTCGAGGACGTGGCCGGCGACGCCGCCGGCGGCGCCCGCACCGTTGCCGTCGCGTGGGGCGTGGAAAAAGCGTTGTGGATCGCCCGCGCCCTCGTCGGGTTGACGCTGGTGCTGCTGCCCGTGCCGTACATGGGCTTCGGCTTTGCCCCCCTCTACCTGCTGGCCGCCACCGCTGCCGGCGGGGCGCTGCTGGCCGCCCTCGTGCACCTCCACGCCACGCCGCGCGCGGCCCGAAAGGGTGCCGCCGCCCTCAAAGCGTCCATGCTGCTGGGCATGGCTGCCCTCGCCCTCGGCTGATGCCCTCCGTGCCCACCCCCGACCTCTCGCCCGCCGCCGTGGCCCGCGCCACGCGGGGCGACGCGCAGGCGCGCGAAGGCGTGCTGGCGGCCCTCCAGCCCATCCTGACGCGCTTTTTCACGGGGCGGCTGGGCGCCCGCGCCGACGTGGACGACCTGGTGCAGAACACCCTCCTGCGCGTCCACGCCGACCTGGAAAGCCTGCACGACCCCGCCCGCCTGCGCGGCTTTGCGATGAAGGCGGCGCTTTACGAACTCCACGACTACTACCGGGGCCGCTACAGCGCCAAGGAATCCCTGCTCGACCCCGACGCGCCCCCTCCCGCCAATGCCGACGAGGCCGAGCCGACGGCGCGCATGGACGCCGAGCACGTCCTGTCCGGGCTGTCGCCGCGTGCCCGCCACATTCTCGAGCTGCGCGCCTACGGCTACCGCTACGAGGAAATCGCCGCGATGGTGGAAAGCACCGAGGCCGCCATCAAGATGCAGGTCAAGCGGGCCTTCGAAAAGCTGCGCGGGCTGATGGCGGGGCTGGCGCTGCTGCTGCTCGCGTACGCGCCGTTCGGGGGAGAACGGGGGTGAAAGGGCTTCGCCAAAGCTTCGCGTTACCTTCGGCGCCTTTGCGGCGGCTACCTCAGTGACCCACCTGCGCACCGATGGCTGACGTTCTTGCCGCTGCTCTTTTCCCCGAATCGCTCGACGCCGAGGCGCGCGCCGAGGTCGAGGCGGTGCTCGCGCGCGACGCTGGGGCGCGTCGCCTGTACCTGCGGGCCCGCGCCCTCGACGCGCACCTCGCCACCGAACTCGAAAAGGCGCTGCCCGGCCGCCACGCCCTCGTGCGCCGCGCCCTCCTGGACGCCGGCCACGCCGACGCCCTCACGGGGGCGGAGCGGGAAGCGCTGGCCGCCGAGGCGCCCCTCCTCGACGCAGCCTTTGCCGCGCACCCGGCCCTCGCCACCCTTGCCGCCCGCATCGCCGACGAGGCGCGGGCTTTCGAGGCGTGCTGGGCCGGGGCGCCGCGCCCGCAGCCGCGCCGCGCCGCCGACCGCCCCGCGCAGCGCCGCGCCCCGGCCACGCGCTGGGCATGGCGCGCAGGCATCACGCTTGCCCTCACCGCCTTTGTCGCCGTCGCGTTTCTGCTCGTGCAGCGCGACGCCTCGTACACCACCATTGCCGTAGCGGAAGGGCAGGCGCAGACCGTCACGCTGGCCGACGGCTCGCGCGTGAAGCTGATGGGCGGCAGCCGCCTCCGCTACAGCGACCCCGACAAAAACGCCGTTTTCAACCGCCAGGTCACGCTCGACGGCGATGCCTTTTTCGACGTGCAGCCCGGCGCGCAGCGCTTTACCGTGCACACCGCCGACGCCGACGTGATGGTGCTGGGCACCCGGTTTGCCGTCCAGGCGGACGCCCGCGCCACCGAGGTGACGCTCGTGGCGGGCCGCGTGCTGCTGGCGCCGCCGGGCGCGCCCGTGCGCGGCGTCACGCTGGCCCCCGGCCAGCAGAGCCGCGTGGCGCGGGGCGCCAGCGTGCCCACGCCGCCCACCGCCGTTGTCCCCGCCCGCGTGCTGGGCTGGACGGGCCTCTTCTTTTTCGACCAGACGCGCCTTGCCGACGCCGCTGCCCAGCTGGCCGACGCCTTTGGCGTGGCCGTCGCCGTCGCCCCCGCCCTCGAAGCCGAAGCCGTCACGGGCACCTTCGACCGCGAGCAGGGGCTGGCCGAGATCGTAGGCGCGCTGGCGACGACGCTGGGCGTGCGGGCCGTGCAGACAGAGGCGGGCTGGCGCATCGGGTAGGGCGCCGTTCATTGCGCCCGGTGGCACCGCGCCGCGACCGGCGACTGATCGCGCCCACGCGCAGGCGGCGGGGCTTTTGCCCTGCGCCGAGGCCGGTGCGGCAGGCACCCGGCGCTATCTTCGGGCCGGACTAAACCTTCCGGTCTGTGGTGCGGCTGGGCCTGCTTTTCATGATGGCGCTGGCGGCAGGCGTCGCCCCGCGCGCGCAGGGCCAGGCGCTCGACCTCGCGCCCGGCGCGCTGGGCAGCACGCTGCGCCTGCTGGCGCGGCAGGCGCACGTGGACCTGGTGTACGCGCAGCGCCTCGTCGAGGGCAAGGCGAGCCCGTGCACGTACCGCGGCAGCGACTTTGCCGCCGCCCTCGCGTGCGTGCTGGCGGGCACCGGGCTGGAGGCGCGCCGCGTGCGGCAGGGGCAGTACGTGCTGCGGCTGCGCGCCCAGGCCGCCCTCGAAGGCGCGCGCGGCGCCCGCCGCGAAACCCTCGCCGGCTTCGTGGCCGACGCCCGCACGGGCGAGGTCTTGCCCGGCGCCCACATCTACCTGCCCGACCGCCGCACGGGCACCACGGCCAACGCCGCCGGCTTTTTCGCCCTGCCCGGCCTGCCCACCGGCCCCCACGCCGTCCGCATCTCGTACCTCGGCTACGCGACGGTGGACACGGTGCTGATGACGCAGTCGGTGCGCGGCATCGTGCGGCTGCGGCCCCAGCGCATCGAAGGCGAGGCCGTCGTCGTCGAAACCGAGCGCGCGGGCGCCGCCGACCTGCCGGGCCTGGCCAGCGTGCCCGCTGCCCGCCTGGAAGCCCTCCCCGCCGCGCTGGGCGAGGAAGACCTGCTGCAAAAGCTCGTCTGGCTGCCCGGCGTCACGCGCGCGGGCGAGGTGACGGGCGGCCTCGTGGTGCGCGGCGGCCAGCCCGACGAAAACCTCTACCTGCTCGACGGCGCGCCCGTCTATCACCCGTGGCACGCCTTTACGCTCGTCTCGACGTTCCAGACCGAGACCTTCAACCGGGTGCAGCTGCACCGGGGGCTGTTTCCCGCCGCGTTCGGGGGCCGCCTCTCGTCCGTGCTCGACGCCGAGATGAAGGACGGCAACCGCGAGGCGCCGCGCGCCACGGCAGGCGTGGGGCTGCTGAGCGCCCGCTACGTCGTCGAAAGCCCCCTCACGAAAGGCACGTCGTTTATGCTGTCGGGCCGGCGCTCGTACGTGGACCGGCTGCTGGGGCGCGAGCACCCCGTCGAGCAGGACGGGCGCCGCGACACCTTGCGGACGGGCTACCATTTCTACGACTTCTCTTTCAAGCTCACCTACCGGCCCGGCTACCGGCATCGCCTCTCGTTCAGCCATTACAGCGGCGGCGACGCGCTCGACCTCCGGCTGCCCTTCGACTTCTCGCTCGACTTCTCGTCGTGGCTGCGCCCGGCGGACCTCTTTTTCGAGATCGACCACGCCTGGGGCAACCGGCTCGAAAGCCTGCGCTACCAGTTTCTCGCCTCGCCCGAGCGCTTTGCCACGGTCACGCTCTACCGCACGCAGTACGCCGCCCGCGAGCGCTCTTTTCTGCGCCCGACGGATCAGACCGAGGTGGCCGTGGACTACCGCGTGCGCGCCGAGGACTGGGGCGGGCGGGCCGACGTGGACCTGTTCCCCTCGAAAGACGTGCACGTGCAGCTGGGCAGCCAGCTCGCGCTGCGCCGCTTTCGGACGCTGCTCTACGGCCACGTGGACCAGCCCGGCGAGAGCGCCGCGCCGCGCCTCGAAAAAACCGACCAGCAGGCCTTTGAAGCCGCCCTCTACGGCCAGGCCGACTACCGGCTGGGCGCGACGGCCCGCGTGCAGGGGGGCGTCAGGGCGTCGTTTTTCGCGCCCGGCCCGTTTGTCCACCTCTCGCCGAATGCGGGCCTCCAGCTCGAACTGGTGCCGCGCCGCCTCACGGCCCGCATCGGCGCGGGCGCGCAGGTGCAGTACCTCCACCTGCTGCGCGACCGCTACTCCGTGCTCTACGACCTCGTCTCGACGCGCTGGATTTCCGCCGGCCCCGACGTGCAGCCTGCCACGGGCGCCCACGTGGCTGCCGGGCTGGAGGCCACGCCGCGCCCGGGCCTCCAGCTTACCGCCGAGGTGTACGCCCGGCGCACCCACCACATTCTCGTGCCCGAGGACGCTTTCCGCGAAAAGGACGGGCTGGAAGGGCCGGGCATCGCCCTGGGCGCCCTGCTGGGGCAGTACGCGCCGACGGAGGGGCGGGCCTACGGCGCCGAAGTAAGTGCCGTGGCCGAGTCGCCCGAGTGGCTCGTGTGGCTGGCCTATACCGCCGAGCGGTCGCTGCGCCAGAACCCGGCGACGGGCGGTTTCTACGCCGCCGACTACGACGTGCCGCACGGCCTGAAGGGCGTCGTCAAGCACCGGGGGCGGCGCTGGGCGCTGTCGCTCAGCGGCGAGGTGCGCAAGGGCTACCCCTTTGCCGAGCCCGTGGCGCGCTACGAACTCGGCGACCCGCTCGAGCCGGGCGCGTCGCGCTACGCCTACCGCCCCGGCCTCAACAACGGGCGGCTGCCGCCTTACGCCCGGCTGGATGCGTCGGCGGGCTACACGTTCCGCTGGCTCGGCCCGCGCTGGCAGGTGCGCCTCGACGCCTACAACGTCTTCAACCGCCGCAACGTCATCGGGCGGCTCTACGACCCGTCGGGCGCGTACGTGCGCGTGACAGACCGGCGCGGCGTGCCCATCCTGCCCCTTTTCGAGGTCGAGGTGACGTTTTAGGCCGTAACCCGTGCCCCGGGGCCGCGTAGCGCCGCCCGCGGCAGGGCGCAATGAAGGGCGCCCCTGCGCCCCTCGTCATCTGTCACTGGTCATTCGCCCCTCGCCATTCTCCATGCCCATCGTTCAGGTCGAGAACCTCTGCCACGCGCTGCCCCTCGGGGGCGAGACGATCCGCATCCTCAACGGCGTCTCCTTTACCGTCGAAAAGGGCGAGTGGGTGGCGCTGATGGGGCCGAGCGGGTCGGGCAAGTCAACGCTGCTGGGGCTCGTGGCCGCCCTCGAAACGCCCACGTCGGGGCGCGTCGTGCTGGACGGGGTGGACGTGTCGCACGCCCGCGAGCGCGACCTGGCGCGGGTGCGCAACACGCGCATCGGCGTCGTTTTTCAGGCCTTTAACCTGATCGCAAGCCTGACGGCGCTCGAAAACGTCGAGGCGCCGCTGTACGTGCAGCGCGCCTCCGACACGCGCGCCCGCGCCCGGCGGCTGCTCGACCGCGTCGGGCTGGCCGACCGGCTGGGGCACCGCCCGCACCAGCTTTCGGGCGGGCAGCAGCAGCGCGTCGCCATCGCCCGCGCCCTCGTCACCCATCCCGCCCTCGTCGTGGCGGATGAGCCGACGGGCAACCTGGACTCGAAAAGCGGCGCCGAGGTGATGAGTTTGCTGGCCGAGTTGCGCGCCGAGATGGGCCTGACCGTCCTGATGGTGACGCACGACGCCGACGTGGCCGCCCGCGCCGACCGCGTGCTGCACCTGGTGGACGGGCGCCTCGTGGACGGGGAGGCAGCATGACGGTGCCCGTGCTGCGGCAGGCCCTGGCAACGCTGCTGCGCGGCGGGCAGCGCGTGGCGGTGGCGGTGCTGGCCGTCGCCTTTGGCGTGGCGACGTTGACGGCGATGCTGCTGCTGACGGGCGCCATCGGGCGCGTGGTCACCGTCTCGCCGCGCCTGCAGCAGGGCGGCGACGTGCTCGTTTCCCGCGCGCCGGACGATTCGCTGCGCGCCGTGCTGCGCCGCCTGGAAGGGGAAGGGCTGGTGGACGACTGGGCCGAGGAGGCAACCCTCGACGTGCTGCTGGGGCAGTCCGGGCGGTCGGGGCGGCTCGCGTTCGTGGCGCGCGTGCGGGCCGTCGAGGCGGCGCGGTTTCCGCTTCTCGGGCGCGTGGCGCTGGCCGGCGGCGGCAGCTTTGCCCGCGCCCTCGCCGCACCCGGCGCCGCCGTCGTCACGCGCGACGTGGCGGAGGCGCTGGCGCTCGCCGTCGGCGACACGCTGCGCCTGTCGGCAGGCGGCGGGCTGGTGGCGCTGCAACGCGTGGTGACGGGCATCGCGCGCGACACGCCCGACCATTTCGGGTCGGGGGCGTTCGTGGCGCTGGGCAGCGTGCCCGCAGCGGCGGCGAGCGAAACGCGCGTGCTCGTGCGCACCGCCCAGCCCGAAAAGGTGGCCGCCGCGCTGGGTGCGGGCGCCGAGGCGCTCCCCGCCGAAAAACCCCTCGACCGTTCGATGCGCTTTTTCCTGCTGATGCTGCGCGGCGCCGGCCTGCTGGGCCTGGCCGTGGGCGGCATCGGCATTGCCAACACCGTCGCGGTGCTGCTGGCCGGGCGCCGCACCGAAATCGCCGTGCGCAAAACCATAGGCTACCCGGCGGGGCAGCTTTACCTGCTGTTCGGGCTGGAAGCCGCCGGGCTGGGGCTGGCGGGCGGGCTGGCGGGCGCGGCGCTGGGATGGGCGCTGGCGGGCGGGCTGCTGGGCGTGCTCAGCGCGTCGCTGCCGCTGCTGACGGCCATCCATTTCGACGGCGGCGTGCTGCTGCTGGGCGCGGCGGCGGGCGTCGTGGTGGCGGTGCTGTTTTCGGCGATGCCCATTGCGCGGGCCGCCGGGGTGCGCCCCATCACGCTGCTGCGCGACGCGAGGGTGCGGCGCGGGGCCGGGCAGCGCGGGGCGGAAGCGGGGCTGGCGCTGGCCGTGGCCGTGTTTTTCTGGCTGCTGTGCGCCCTCGTGATGGGCGGCCTCGTGCCCGGCGCCGTCGTCGTGGCCACCGTCGCGGGCGGCTTCGTCGTTTTTGGCGGGGGATTGCTGCTGCTGCTCTTTCTGTTTGCGCGCGTGCCGCTGCCCGGCGTGCCGCTGGCCCGGATGGCGCGGCGCAACGCGGCGCGGGGCTCTGCGCAGACGGCTTTCGTACTCGTCGCGCTGTTCGCGGGCTTTTTCGCCATCGGCATCGCACTTGTGTCGCTGCGCAACGCCACGACGCAGCGCGACGCGCGGGCGCCCAGCCGCGCGGGCTACAACCTCTCCATCACCACGCTGCCCGCCGACACCGCTGCGGTGCGGGCGCTGCTGGCGCGCGCCGGCGCCGACTCCATCCGGGCGCGCGTCGTGGCGCCGGCGGCGTACGTGGAAAGGACGGGCAACCCGTGGCCCATCAAGGTCGAGGCGTCGGCGCTGCCGCCGGGCACCGCCGCGCGGGGCACGCCTTTGCTCTCCCGCGAGGACACCGCCGTCGTGGTGCTGCTGGACGGGCAGGCGCGGACGTACCGCCTGGCGGCGCAGGGGCGGCTCGGCAGGCCGGGCCTGGTGGAGATGGTGGCGCAGCCGCCCGCCGACCTGCGCCTGCCGCGCGCCGACGTGGAGGCGCTGGCCGGGCGCCGCGTGGCCGTCACCGCGCAGGTGCCGCCCCCGGCGCTCAAAGCCACCGCCCGCACCCTCGTCCGCCACGCGCCCCAGCGCGCCGTGCTGACGGTTGACGAGGTGGCGGCGTTTTTCGACCTGCTGTTTCTGGCGCTGTTCAAGTTTGCCCTGGCCGTGGCGAGCCTGGCGCTCGTGGCGGGCGTGGTGCTCGTCGCCAACGGCGTCACGCTGGCCCTCGTGACGCGGCGCCGCGAAATCGGCGTGCTCAAAAGCGTGGGCTACGCCCGCCGCCACGTGCTGCGGATGCTGGCCTACGAGTACGGCGGCATGGGCGCCCTCGCCGTGGCCGTGGCCGTGGGCGCCGTCGCCGCCGGCGTCTTGCTCATCGAAAAGCAGTCCGGGCGCGACCTGCTGATGCTGGGGCCGGCGCTCACGCTTGCCCTCGGTGCCACCGGCATCGCCCTGCCCGTCGGGGCCGTGTACGCCGCCGGCTGGCGCGCCGCCGGACGCCGCCCCCTCGACACGCTGCGAGTGGAGTAGCCGGGTTTGTCGGGTTTGTGGATGGTTGTGTTCGTCAACCAACCCAGCCATCCACCCAACCTAATCCACCTCCCCCATCGTGTGCGCCTCGGGGGGCAGGGCGATTTCGGGCAGGCGGAACGCTGTGCGTTCGCCGTCGGGGAAGGGGTTGGGCTCGGCCCAGAGTTCGCCGCGCGTCGTCCGCATCACGACCCGCGTGCCTGCCCGCCCCAGCACGTACGAGCCGTTGAGGGGCACCTTGCCAAAAGGCGTGTCGAGCACGTACCTGGGAATCGCAAAGCCCGACGTGCGCCCCTGCAGGGCCTCCATGATCTCCATGCCCTTCTCGATGGACGTGCGCAGGTGGGCCGTGCCGCCGATGAGTTGGGCCTGGTAGAGGTAGTAGGGCCGCACGCGCATCCGCACGAGGCCCTCGCACAGCGCCCGCATCGTCTCCACGTCGTCGTTGATGCCGCGCAGCAGGACGGTCTGGTTGCCCACAGGCACGCCCGCCCGCAGCAGCCGGGCCACGCCCGCGGCGGCGTCGGGCGTGAGTTCGCGCGGGCTGTTGAAGTGCGTGTTGAGCCAGAGGGGGTGGTACTTTTCAAGCACGGCGCACAGCGCGGGCGTGATGCGGTAGGGCAGCTTGACGGGCATCCGGCTGCCGATGCGGATGATTTCGAGGTGGGGGATGGCGCGCAGCTCGCCCAGCAGCCAGTCGAGGTTGCGGTCCGAGAACGTGAGCGGGTCGCCGCCGGTGAGCAGCACGTCGCGGATTTCGGGGTGCGCGGCGAGGTAGGCGATGCCCGCGCGGAGTTCGTCCTTGCGCATCATGGCCTCGCTGCTGCCCACGATGCGCTTGCGCAGGCAGTAGCGGCAGTAGATGGCGCACTCGCTCGTGACGCAGA
>CBDUCD010000021.1:0-17045 GCA_965365535.1 uncultured Rhodothermales bacterium
CGCTGCGCTACATCAAGGAAATGGTCGGCGCGGCTCATCGGTGCCTAAGAGTTGATACCAAGTCCGGTTGCTTTGTGTGTCATTGCGAGGCTCCGCAGGAGCCGTGGCAATCTCGCTTGTCGTGCCTCTTTCGACGAGATTGCCGCACCTCCTTCGGTCGCTCGCAATGACAAAAACACACTATCCAGCAGGATTTGGTATCAGACCCAAAGGCGTCATACTGGCGGCGCCTTGCAGAAAAGTGCATGGTGAGACGTGAGTCTTCGGCAAACGAAAGCTGTTTCTGCCACCGGCTCCTCTCCCACCCTACTTCCCGCCCGGCTCCGGCCCCGACGTGACGGGCGCGGCGGGCTTTTCGGCGGCTTCGGGGGTGCGCATCACGAGGGGCGGCGCGGGCTTGTCCTCCACGGGCTCGGGGTACTTGATGCGGCTGTGGTGGATGCTCGTGAGCATCTTGAGCAGCGTCTCGCGCACCCGCGTGAGTTCGGAAAACGTCAGCTCCGAGCGGTCGAACTGGCCGTCGTTGAGGCGCGCCTTGACGATGCCGTCAATGAGGCGGGCGAGGTTTTCGGGCGTTGGGTCGTCGAGGGTGCGCGAGGCGGCCTCGGTCGAGTCGGAAAGCATGAGGATGCCCGTCTCCTTCGAGTCGGGGCGCGGCCCCTGGTAGCGGAAGGCCCGCTCGTCCACGTGAGGGCCGCCCTCTTTTTCGGCCTCGACGGCCTTGCGGTAGAAAAACTCGACGCGCGTGGTGCCGTGGTGCGTGGGGATGAAGTGCAGCACGGGCGCCGGCAGGTTGTGCTTTTTGCCGATGCGGACGCCCTCGGGCACGTGCTCGGTGATGTAGGCGGCGCTGACGGCGGCAGGCAAATCGGTGTGCGGCGAGGGCTCCGTGCCCTGGTTCTCGACGAAAATCTCGGGCCGCTTCATCTTGCCGATGTCGTGGTAAAGCGCGCCCACGCGCGTCAGGAGGGCATTCGCGCCGATGGCGTCGGCGCAGGCTTCGGCGAGGTTGGCCACCTGGAGCACGTGGTTGAACGTTCCCGGCGCCCGCTGGCTGAGCTCGCGCAGCAGGGGGCGGTTGGTGTTGGAGAGTTCGAGCAGCGTCAGGTCGGTCGTGACGCCGAAAAGGCGCTCGAACACCCACACGAGCGGGTACGAGAACAACAGCAGAAACGCGTTGATGGCCGCGTAAACGAGGTCCTGCTCCAGGCTGCCCGCCGTCGTGCCAATCAGCAGGCGCATCGTGGCGAGGACGAAGGCGTAGGCGGCGATCAGCATCCCCGAGGCGAAAAAGATCTGGCCCCGGTTTTTGATGTCGCGCACGCTGAAGACGACGAGCGTGCAGGCGAAAAGCGTCGCAAAGGTAAACTCCAGGTCGCCGCCGACGAGGTGGCCGCCCACGAGGGCCAGCGAGAGCGTGCCGAAAACGCCGACGCGCGAGTCGAACAGCACGGTGAGCAGGACGGACGCCACGGCGACGGGCACGGCGTAGGGACGCACGTTTTCGATCCGCACGGCCACGGCAAACAGGGCGATGATGATGCCCAGCACGAGCGTCGCCAGCAGCAGCATCTTGTCGTCGTCGAAAATCTGGCGGCGCAAGAGGTACAGGTACAGGTAGAACAGCAGCAGGATGGCCGTCGCCAGCAGCGTCTGCCCCAGCACGACGCGCATCACGAAGGGCACGCCGCCGCGCTCGCGCTGCGCCGCCGCCAGCGACGTAATCTTGCGCAGGCTTTCCTCGGTCACGCGCTGCCCCCGCTCGACGATGATCTCGCCGTCCATGACGGCGCCCATCGAAGGCGAGATGCGATTTTCGCGGCGGGCCCACTCGGCGGCCGTCTCGCGGCGCAGCAGCAGCAGCGACGGCTGGAACAGCTCGCGGATGAAACTCGTGGCGATGGCCAGTTGCGCGACGCTGTCGGGCAGCGCCTTGGCCACCTGCTCCTGGGCCAGCTCGTACGCCTCGTTGATGCCGTAGAGTTCGTCTTTGCGCAGCGGCTCGTCCACCCGCGTCTCCTCGTTGCGGACGTAGATGTACTCGGAGAGAATCGAGTCGCGAGGCACGTCCGTCACGCCTACCGCCGTGAGGCTGGCCGAGGCGCGCATGGCTTTTTCGACGAGTTCGGCGTAAAGCGGCAGGCCGCGCCGGACGGGCGTGCCGGCGGGCGCGAGGTCGGGGATGTGAAGCGTGTACTCGTCGAGCAGGCGGCGCCACTGGTCGGCGGTGAGTTTGACGCGGGCGTCGCGGCGCAGCCCTTCGATGCGGGCGGCCTCGGCGTCGGTGTCGGGCTCGCCGCGCGCCACGTGGCGTTTGTAGGTGGCGTACGCCTCGGCAATGGCGTGGAGCTGGGCCAGGACGGTGTCGCGCCCGGCTTCCATGCGGGCGAGGGCGTCGGGCACGCGGGCAAACAGGGGCGGCGCCTCCATCCGCACGGCCCGCCGCTCGGCGCGCACCTGCTCGGGCGTCTTGAGGACGGGAAAGGCGTAGGGCGCCACGAGGGTTTCGTCGCGCCACACGTCGCCCACGTCCACGTTATAGACGTAGGTGCGGTGCTGCGGAAAGGCAAAAACGGTGAGGGCGACGAGCGAGGCGAACAGCAGCACGCGCACGCCCCAGCGGCGCGCGGGCGGCGCGGGCTCGGGCGGCAGTTCGGAGGCAGGCAGCGGCTTGCGCTGCAGGCCCAGGCGTTGAAGCAGCATGGCGGCAGGGGCAGGCTGGGCAAGGTAGGGCTTTCGCCCCGCCGCCGACGTTTCAGGGCCGCTACAATGCGGCGGGCCGCACGGGCGGGTGCCGCAGCGCCAGCAGGCCGCCCACCGCCAGGCTCACCGCGCAGCCCACGACGGGGTAGAGCGGCCACGCCAGCGACCGCATGGCCGCCGCGCCCGTGCCCTCGGGCGGCGTAAACGTCGCCATCCAGCCCGTCTGCGGGCTGTACCACAGCCCCAGCGCCAGCCACACCAGCACCAGCATCGTCGCCACGAAGGCCGCCACGGCGTCCAGTTGCCGGGCGCGGCGGTTGACGAGGCCCAGCACAAAGGCGCCCAGCAGCCCGCCGTACGTGAACGAGGCGATGCCCAGCCCCAGCTCCACGACGGGGTTCTGCGTGTCGGTGAACAGCATCGCAAAGCCCACGAACACGATGCCCCACGCCAGCGTCAGCAGGCGCGAGAGGCGCAGCGCCCGCGCCCCTTCCAGCTTGCGCCCGCCCAGCCTTTCGTACAGGTCGAACAGCGTGCTCGACGCGAGGGAGTTGAGCGACGACGAAAGCGTGGACATCGCGGCGGCGATGATGCCGGCCAGAATCAAGCCCGACACGCCCGGCGGCAAGCCTTCGATGATAAAGCGCGGGAAGATCTCGTCGGCGCGCGTCAGCCCCAGCTCGGCCAGGCCGGCGCCGCCGTAGTGCGCCCACAGCAGCAGCCCCACGCCCAGAAAAACGGCGAACTGCGCCATCACGACAAAGGCGCTGCCCACGAGCGCGCGGCGGCTGTCGGCCAGCGTGCGGCACGTGAGCAGGCGCTGCACGATAAGCTGGTCGGTGCCGTGCGAGGCCATCGAAAAGACGGCCCCGCCGAAAAGCGCCGTCCAGAACACGTAGGGCGACGTGAGCCATCCCGAAAACGTCTGGCCCAGCCCCGCGTCGAAAAGCTGCGTCTTGCCTGCCGCCGCGGCCTCGCCCCACCACCCCGCCGGCACCTCGCCCAGCAGCACGGCGGCGGCGAAAATGGCGCCGCCCAGGTAAATCGCCATCTGGATCACGTCCATCCACACGACGGCTTTGATGCCGCCCACGAGTGTGTAGCCAATGGTGAGCAGCCCGATGCCGGCGATGATAGCGCCGTAGCTCAGGTCGAAGCCCATCTCGACGGCGATGACGCGGATGGGGATGGCCGTCGCAAACAGCCGCACGCCGTCGGCCAGCAGGCGCGTGATGAGAAACGTGATGGACGCCGTGGCCCGCATCCCGTCGCCAAAGCGGACGCCCAGAAACTCGTACGCCGTCGCCATGTCGCCCGCGTAGTAGCGCGGCAGCATGATGGCGGCCACGGCTATGCGGCCCGCGAGGTAGCCAACCGTGAGCTGCATAAAGACGAGCGAGCCGCCGTACGCGATGGCCGGCACGCCGATGACGGTAAGCGTGCTCGTCTCCGTCGCCACCACCGAGAAGCACACGGCCCACCACGGCAGGCTGCGCCCGCCCAGAAAGTAGTCGCTGGTGGAAGTCTGCTTGCCGCCTGTCAGCAGCCCGAAAAGGGCGACGCCGACGAGGTACACGCCGAGCACGGTAAAGTCGAGGGGGGTGAGCATGGGGGGAGGGGTCAGCGCCCGAGTCGGCGCAACAGTTCGGCTTCGTCTATGATGGGCACGCCCAGTTCGGCGGCTTTGTCGAGCTTCGAGCCGGCGTTTTCGCCCGCGACGACCAGGCTCGTCTTTTTGGAGACGCTGCCCGCGATTTTTCCGCCGGCACTTTTGACGAGCGCCTGGGCGTCGGCGCGGGAAAGCGTCGGCAGCGTGCCCGTGAGCACGACGGTCTGCCCGGCAAACGCGCCGTCCCCGTCGCTGGCGGCGGCCACGGCCTCGCCGGGCAGCCGCCGCGTGTTGACGCCCAGCGCCGCCAGCCGCGCCACGAGCGCCTGGTTGTCGCTTTCGGCAAACCAGTCCACGACGCTTTCGGCAATGGTGGCGCCCACGCCTTCGATGCTTTCGAGGGTTTCGCGGGGCGCGGCGCCGAGGGCGTCGAGGCTGTCGAAGTGCGCCACGAGCGTTTCCGCCGTCGTCTTGCCCACGTGGCGGATGCCCAGCCCGAAGACGAGGCGCGCCAGGGGCCGCTCGCGGCTGGCCGCGATGCCCGCGACGAGGTTGGCGGCCTTGCGGTCGGCAAAGCCTTCGAGACCGGCGAGGTCGGCTTCCTCGATTGCGTACAGGTCGGCCAGCGTCGTAATCAGCCCGGCCTGCACGAGCTGGACGGCCAGGCGGGCGCCGAGCCCTTCGATGTCCATCGCCGCGCGGCCCGCGAAGTGCTCGACGAGGCGGGTAAACTGAAACGGGCAGTCGGAGGCGACGCAGTAGTAGTCGGCCTCGCCGTCCAGGCGCACGAAGTCGGCGTGCCGGGGGCAGGCAAGGCCATTGGCCTCACCGCAGTTGCGGGGCATCTGCCACGGAAGGGCGTCGGGCGGGCGGGCGTCGAGGACGGGGTGGAGCACGGCGGGAATTACGTCGCCCGCACGCTTGACGACGACGGTGTCGCCGATGCGGATGTCGCGCCCGACGACGTAGTCCTCGTTGTGGAGCGTGGCCTGCGAAACCGTCACGCCGCCCAGCGCCACGGGCGCGAGCACGGCCTCGGGCTTGATGGCGCCCGTGCGCCCCACGTTGACGACGATGTCGAGCAGGCGCGTCGTGGCTTCGCGGGCGGGAAACTTGAAGGCGATGGCCCATCGCGGCGCGTTCGAGACGGCGCCGAGGGTTTCCTGGTCGCGGAAGCCGTCCACCTTGAGCACGACGCCGTCAATCTCGAAGTCGAGCGTGTCGCGGCGGGCCGTCCACGCGCGGCAGTAGTCGAGGGCGCTTTCGAGCGTGGGGCAGTGCTGCACGTACGGGTTGGTGGGCAGCCCGAGCCCGCCGAGGTAGTGGAGCAGATCGTGCTGCGTAGCAGGCAGTTGCGGGCCTTCGAGTGCACCGATGCTGTAGGCAAAAAACGCGAGCGGTCGCCGGGCCGTGACGCCCGCGTCGAGCTGGCGCAGGCTGCCGGCGGCGGCGTTGCGCGGGTTGGCAAACGTCTTCTCGCCTGCCGCCGCGAGGGATTCGTTCATGGCCGAAAACGCCTTCCGCCCCATGTACACCTCGCCCCGCACGTCGAGCAGGCGGGGCGGCGGGCTGCCCGCGAGCCGCAGGGGGATGGCGCGGATGGTGCGGACGTTGTGGAGCACGTTTTCGCCCACGCGTCCGTTGCCGCGCGTGGCGGCGGTTTCGAGGGCGCCGTCGCGGTACGTCAGCGCCATCGCCAGCCCGTCTATTTTGAGTTCGGCCATCAGCGCGGGCGCCCGCCCGTCCAGCCCGCGCTGGCAGCGCTCGTACCACCGCGCCACGTCGTCGAGGTTGTAGGCGTTGCCCAGCGACAGCATGGGGCGGGCGTGCCGCACTTTCTCGAAGCCTTCGAGCACCTGCCCGCCCACCCGGTGCGTGGGCGAGTCGGGGGTGACGAGGGCGGGGTGCGCCCCCTCCCCTGCCGCGAGGGCGGCGTAGAGCCGGTCGTACTCGGGGTCGGTAATGAGGGGGTCGTCGTGGGTGTAGTAGCGGCGGGCGTGCGCCTCGACGGTGGCGCGCAGCTTTTCCAGCAGCGGCTGCGCCTCGTGGGCAGGCAGCGCGGCCCAGTCGAGGGCGTCCAGGCGGGCCAGCAGGGCGCGCGTCTGGTCGAGCAGCGCCCGGGCGTCTGGCGGCGCGGGCGGCGAGAAAAGCGACGGCGTCTCCACAGGCTACTGCCCCTCCAGCAGCTGGCGCACGCGCGCCCGGTCTATCACGACGCGCCCCTGCGCGTCGGTCGTGGCGGGAATGCGGGCGCCCTCGACGGTCAGCGTCGCGTCTTCGAGCTGGTTTTCGACGATGACGCGCTCGACAAAGGTAAAGGTGCGCGAGGCCCCCGTCTCGATCCAGTAGGGGCGGCGCACGTCCTCGTCCACCGTCAGGCGCATTTCCTGGATGCCGTCGTTTAGGCCTGTCACGACGAGGCGGAGCGTGTCGGGCAGGGCGATGGCGCGGGCGGGCGCGGGGGCGGGGGCGGCCAGGCTGTCGGGCGCGGCGGCGACGGGGGGCGCGGGCGCGCGGCTGCGGCCATTCCACCAGACGAGGGCGAGGGCCAGCAGCGCGAGGGCAGCAGCGATGCCGCCGATCCATCCCCACGGCACGTCGCGGCGGGGCGCGCGCGGGCGCCGCGTCGAGCCGCTGACGGCATCCCAGGCGGCAGCCGGCGGAACGGGCGCAACGGGGGGTTCGGCGGCGATGGGCGGCGCGGCGGCAACAGGTGCAGCTACACGCTCGGGGTCCACCCGGATCGGAGGCGCGGCGGGCGCGGCAGGCCCCTCGGGCATCGCCGGCTGCCCATCGGCGGGCGGCGCGGCTGCGGGCGCAGCAGGCGTCTCCTCCGGCGCGTCGTCGCGCAGCAGGGCGCCGTCGTACTGGCCGGCGAGGGCTTCTTCGAGGCAGAAAACGGCGCGGTCGGGGTCGTAGTCCACGGCCCCTGCATACGCGCGGACAAGGGAGCGGAGGTACACCCGGTTGAAAAGCCGGTTGCCGTGCAGCGCCGACGCCTCGAAGGTGCCGAGCACGTCAACGGGCACGCGCGTGGCGTCGCGGATGGTTTCAAGGGAAACGCCGCGCGCCTCTCGCAGCGACCGGAGGTCGCGTACGAAGCGCAGGGCAGCTTCGGGAGCCGTGCGCTCGGGCATAGGCAGGGGGAGGCTGTGGTGGAGCGGGACGTTACGAAAAAGCCCCGGACGCCCGCAACGCGCCACGCGGCATCGTTGCGCTGTCGTGCAGCCCATTCTCTGATGCGCGGGCGGGCCGAAACAGAAAAGGCCCTCTGCACATCGGCAAAGGGCCTTTTTCGATTCTCGGTCGGGATGACAGGATTTGAACCTGCGACCCCCTGCACCCCATGCAGGTGCGCTACCGGGCTGCGCTACATCCCGAGACTGGAAGGGCCAAGATAGGGCTTCTACTCGAGAGACGCCAGCAGGCGGCGGAGAAAGGCCCGCAGCGCCACCAATTGTTCACGGAGGGCGTCGGCCTCGCCGGCGGCCTCGCTTTCCAGGCGCTGCCGCGCCCCTTCGATGGTGTACTTGTCGTCGCGCAGCAGGCGCTGGATGCGCTCGACGGTGGCGATGTCGTCGGCGGTATAGACGCGGCGGCCCGAGCGGTTTTTGCGCGGCTGGAGCAGGGGAAACTCCCCTTCCCAGTAGCGCAGCACGTGCGGGTCGAGGCCGGTGCGGGCGGCGACCTCGGAGATGGAGTAGTAGAGTTTGGGAATGTGGTCGGCCATCGGGCAGGCTCAAATCGCGTGGAATCTACGAAAACACGGCTGTGCCCCTGCCAGATATTGGCAGGCTAACCCCGCCGCGCCCTTGTCCAGCCGTGCCGCCCGCCTGCGCCTCGAAGCTGCCCTGTGGGGCACCGTCGTCGTCTGGGGCGCCAACTTCCCCATTTTCAAGTTCGCGCTGCGCAGCATCCCGCCGCTCACGGCCAACGTGGTGCGCTTTGCCGTTGCCCTGGCCACGCTGGCGCTGCTCTACGGGCTGCGCACGCCCCAGGCGTGGGCGGTGCTGCGCCAGAACCTGCGCCGCCACGCCCTCCCCCTGTTCGGGCTGAGCCTGCTGGGCTACGTGCTCTACCAGCTCGGCTTCGTGCTCGGCATCAGCCGCACGTCGGCGGGCAGCGCGGCCCTCATCATGGCAAGTTCGCCCCTCTGGACGGCCCTGCTGGCGCGCTTTACGGGGCTGGAGCACTTTTCGCGCGGCCAGTGGCTGGGCCTGCTCGTGTCGCTCTCGGGCACGGCAGCCGTCGTGCTGGGGACGGCGCACCCGGCGGCAGGCTCCGCCGACACGCTGGCGGGCAACCTCATCGTGCTGGGCGCCTCGCTGGTGTGGGCCATGTACACGACGTTTAGCCGCCCCCTGCTCTCGCGCGTGGACGCGACGACGGTCACGCTGGTCGAGATCGCGATGGCGTACCCGTTTCTCATCGCCGTGGCGTATCCGGGCTTTTCGGGCGCCGCCGTGGCCCACCTCTCCCCGCTCGCGGTTGCCGCCCTCGTGTACTCGGGCGGGCTGTCCATCGGCCTCACCATCGTCGTGTGGAACAGCGCCGTGCGGCAGGTGGGGCCGGCCTCGACGGCCACGTACAGCAACTTCGTGCCCCTTTTCGCCGCCGGCTTCGGCTTTCTCATCCTGGGCGAGCCCATCACGACGTGGCAGGTGGTGGGCGGCGCCGTGCTGGTGGCCGGCCTCGTCATTCTGCGGCGCGCCCGGCGCCTGCCCGCGCGCCCCGCCACGGCCACCCTTTAGACGCCGACGAGCTGGTACTGCGAGCCGGCCACGGGGTCTTTGCGGACTTCGATGTGGACGGGGAAGGCGTTTTTGAGGCTGTCGAGGTGGGTCACGACGAGAATCTTGTCGAAGTCCTCGCGCACGGTGTCTATGGCCTCGACGAGGCGCTGCACGCCCGCGGCGTCCTGGGTGCCGAAGCCTTCGTCCACCACGAGGGTGCGCACGCGCACGCCCGAGCGCTCGGCCAGCAGCTGCGACAGGGCGATGCGGAGGGCAAAGTTGACGCGAAACGCCTCGCCGCCCGAAAACGTCTCGTAGGCGCGCGTCACGCCCTGCTCGTCGCTGATGTAGATGTCGAGCGTCTCGGCCGTCCCGCCGGTTTTCTTGTCGCGGATGGTGTCGAGCCGGACGCGCATCCTTCCGTCGGTGAGGCGTTCGAGCAGGCTGTTGGCGCGGGCCTCGATGTCGGGCAGCGTCTGTTCGATGATGAGAGAGGGGATGCCTTTGCGGCTAAAGGCGGTGCGCAGGTGGCGGTAGAGGGCGGCTTCGTCGCGGCGCTGGTGGAGGTGGGCGGTGGCCTCGCGGTGGGCGTCGCGGGCGCTTTCGGCGGCGCGCTGCTTTTCGCCCAGCGCGCCCAGCGCCTGCTGCTGCGCCGCCAGCGCGTCGCGCACGGCGCCCAGGTCGGCGCGGACGGCGTCGTGCTCGGACTGGGCGGCCTGGCGCTGCGTTTCCAGCCCGGCCCACGCGGCGGCAGTGCGGGCGAGGGCTTCCACCTCGGCGTCGAGGGCGGCGGCTTCGGCGCGGCGCGTCTCGCGCTGGGCGGCCCACGCGGCGCGGTGCTGCTCGGCGTTGTCGAGGGCGGCGCGGCGCGCGGGCACGTCGCCCAGCAGGGCCAGGTCGGCCTGGACGCGGGCGAGCCTGTCGGCGTCGAAGCCGAGGGCGGCGCGCTCCTTTTCGAGGGCGTCGCGCTGCCGGGGCCAATCGCCCAGCAGGGCACCGCTGGCAGCGAGGCGTTCGCTTTCGGCGCGCTCCCCCTCGATGTGGGCCAGCCGGGCGCGGCGCGTGCCCAGCACGCGGGCGGCCTCCTCGACGCGGGCCAGGGCGGTGCTGCACGACTGGAGCCCCGCCGCCGCCTGCCGCAGCCCTTCGATGGCCGCCTCGTCCACCTCGATGGTGGCGAGGGTCTTTTGCACGTCGGCCAGCTCGGCGCGTTCGAGCGTCGCAAACGCCTGCGCCTCGAAGGCGCGGCGCTGCTGCAAGTGGCGCTCGCCCAGCACGCGGATTTCCTCGATGCGCAGCAGGCGCGTCTTTTTCTGCTCCTCGGCGCGCGTAAAAGCCACCCGCACGGCCTCGCCCTTTTCGAGCCGGGCTTTGAGGGCGCCGTGCCGCTCCAGCAGGGCGGCGCGCTCGGCGCCGGCGCGGACGCTGCCGGCGAGGGCGTCGGCGCGCTGCTGCACAAACCGCAGCCGCTCGGCGTCGAGCAGGGCCAGCACGTTTTCGCGGTGGTGCGGCGTGAGGGGCGTGCCGCAGGTGGGGCACTCGTTCTCGGCCTCGTCGTGGAGGCGGGCCATCTGGCCGTCCACCTTTTCGATCTGCTCGTCGAGGCGTTTGACGGCTTCTTCCTGCGCCCGGAGGCGGTCGCGCACGTCGGTGCCCTGCTGCAACACGTCGTCGAACTCCCTTTTGAGGGCGGCGAGGGCTTCGAGTTCGGCGGCGCGCTTGCTGAGTTCGTGCTCGATCACGTCCTCGTCGGGCAGGCCGCGCCGCTCGGCGTCGAGCCGCTCGGCGTCGGCGCGGAGGCTTTCGAGGCGCTGCACCTTTTCGCGCTCGATGGTGGCGGCGAGGGCGTCGGCGCGCAGGCGGAGGGCGTCGCGGCGGGCCAGCTTTTCGGTTTCGCGTGCCAGCTTTTCGGCGGCGTCGCGGGCGCGCGTTTTCTCGGCTTCGAGGCGGGGCCGCGTGGCCACGTCTTTTTCGAGGGCGTCGAGGCCGTCGCGCAGCAGGCGCGCTTCCACGTCGAGGGCGGCCAGCTTTTCGCGGTGCGCCGCCTCGCGCCGCTCGATTTCGCGGGCAGCGTCGGCCAGGCGGCGCTCCAGGTCGCGGTCTTCGAGGGCGAGGGCCTGCAGGCGCACCTGCTCGTCGCGCAGCCTGTCGTAGCGGGCGCTCCGAGCGCGGATGTCGGCGGCGTCGGCGAGCAGGGCGTCGGCGTCGGCGAGGTGTTTTTCGAGCGCTGCCGCCTCGCGCTCGACGTCGGCGCGGCGCAGGCGCAGCGCCTCGACGCCCATTTCGGCCTCGCGGCAGCGTGCCTGCTCGGCGGCCAGGGCCGCCAGCCTTTCGGCCAGCCCGGCCAGCCGCGCTTCGAGGGCGGCGCAGCGCGCCTCGCGGGCGGCCACCTCCCTTTCGAGCGCCCCTTTTTCTTCGAGAATGGCGGGCAGCAGTCCGGCCACGTCGGCCAGGCGCGCCAGCGTGGCTTCGAGCTTTTCCACCTCGGCCCGCGCCGCCCGCTCGCGGTCGGCGGCGCGCTCGCCCAGCCGCTCGTACTTCTCCAGGTTGAGAATGCGCGCCAGCACCTCTTTGCGCTCCTCGGGCTTGCGGCGCGTGAACTCGTCGGAGCGGCCCTGGAGCAGAAACGACGCGTTCACGAACGTGTCGTAGTCGATGCCGACGACGCCGTCCACGCGGGACTGGGTCTCCGACTGGCTCGCGCCCGTCAGCGTCCGCCAGTCCGTCCCGTCGAAAATGGCCAGCTCCAGGCCCGACTTGGACGTTTTGCCCGACGCCGACTGGGCGAAAAAGCGCTCGGCGCGGTAGCGCTCGCCCTCGATGTCGAACACGTACTCGACGCGCATCTCCTGGGCGCCGATGCGCAGCAGTTCGGCGTCGGGCTTGCGGCTGTGGCTCGACTTGCGGGCCTGCCCCCACAGCGCCCACGTGATGCCGTCGAGCAGGGCCGACTTGCCCTGCCCGTTCGCGCCCGAGAGGCACGCCACGCTGAACTGCGTAAAGTCGAGCGCCTCGGTGTCGCTGCCGTAGCTGAGAAAGTTCTGGAGGCGGAGGCTGACGGGAATCATGGCGTGGCAGCAGGTTGGCGGAGGCGCGCCCGCACCCTCTCGGTGGCCGCGTCGAAGCCCTCGCGCAGCCCCCCGATGCGGGGCAGGTGGCGCGCCGTCTTGTCCCAGAACGCGGGCGCGAAGTGGACGAGTGGCGTGTATAGAAAAGACTGGGCGCGCGTGGCCTCGCCCGGAACGCCCAGCCGGGCCCCGGCGACGAGCAGCACGCTCAGCACGAGGGCAGCTTTGGCGGCGCCCACGAGCCCGCCGGCCAGCCGGTCGGCAAAGGTCAGCTTGAAAAAGCCCAGCAGGCGCTCGGCGGCGGTGCGGAGGGCGTAAAGCCCGAACTGCACGGCGGCCACGACGAGGATGAAGCCCACGACGGGCGCGACCGTCGGCCCCACGCCCAGGCTGCGCACCACCATCACCCCCACGTCGTCCATGAGGGCCAGCCCCGCCGCCACGCCCACCACGAGGCCGACAAGGGCGGCCACCTGCCGCAGCAGGCCCGCGTGCAGCCCCTGCAGCAGCCCTCCCGCCACGACGAGGCCCGCAATCCCGTCGAAGACGTTCATCCCTGCAACGCCTCGCGGACGATTTCCTGGACGCGGCGCCCGTCGGCGCGGCCCCGCAGCGCGGCCATCGCCGGCCCCATCACGCGGCCCATGTCGGCAGGCCCCGTCGCGCCGACCTCGGCGGCGATGGCGCGCACCGCCTGCCGGATGTCGTCGTCCGAGAGGGGTTGCGGCAGGTACGTTTCGAGAACGGCGAGTTCGTCGGCCTCGCGGGCGCGGAGGTCGTCGCGGCCCGCCGCCTGGTACTGGGCGATGGACTCGCGGCGCTGCTTGGCCTGTTTCTGCACGACGGCCAGCACGTCGGCTTCGCTGAGCGTGGCCGTGCCGCCCTCGCGCCGCGCGATTTCGGCGGACTGGAGGGCCGAGCGAAGCTGCCGGATGGTGCGCAGCCGCACGTCGTCGCGGGCGCGCATGGCGTCTTTGAGGTCGGCCTGGAGCTTGTCGAGAAAGGTCATCGGAAAAGGAAACGTTGGATGGACGCTGTACGCCCGCGCCCGCCACTCGTTCGCCCTTTTCGCGCCGTCAGCGCAGCACCAGCCGGAAGGCGAAAACGCCCAGCCCCACCTGGGCGGCGGCCAGCGCCACGCCCGATTTCAGGTCGAGGCGCCTCACTTCGCGGCGCAGCGCCGGGTCGCCCGTCTGGATGTAGCGGTCGGCGCGGTGGTCGGCCCTGAACTTGTAGTGGATGGCCACGACCGTCGCGCCCGTGGCGGCGGCCACCAGCCCGTAATCCACCCAGTTGAGCGATGCCGACCGGGGCCGCCACGACGCGGGGATGAGGCCGCCTGCCGCCTCCTCGCCTTTTTCGAGCACCACGACGGACTGCCGGGCAGGCGCCTCGCTTTTCTCGTCTCCGCGCAGCGCGGCCAGGCCCGTCTGCGCCCCTGCGCCCGCCGCCGGCGCCATCAGCGCCAGCACCAGCAAAACGGTTTTCAGGCTATTCGGCATGGCGCTGTTCGGGGCTGAAACGATAGACGAAGCGCGGCTCGGACAGCACGACGAGGCCGCCGCCGGCCACGGCGAGGGCGGATTTCACGCGCCCGCGCAGGGTGTATTCCCACGCCACGCCGCCATCGGCGCGGCGCAGCGCCACGAGCTGGCGCATCATCGTGCCCACGTACACAAAGGCGGGCGTGAGGAGCGGCGGGGCGGTGAGGGCGCCGTCGAGCCGGGTTTCCCACACGAGGGCGCCCGTGCGGGCGTCGAAAAGACGCACGCGCCCGTCCGTCGCGCCGATGGCGAGGGCGCTGCCGTCGAGGGCGGGCGCCGTCAGCCGGACGGTCGTGTCGGGCAGGGCGAACTGCCAGCGCGTGGCGCCCGTGGCGGCGTCGAGGGCGGCGAGAGCGCCGCGCGTGGTGGCGACGAAAACGGCGCCGTCGCCCGCGGCGGGCGTGGCGTACACGGCGCCCGGCAGCGCAACGGCCCAGCGCGGCGCGCCCGTCGCGGCGTCGAAGAGGCGCACCCGCCCCCGGCTGTCGGCCACGACGACGCCGGCGTCCGTCAGCACGGGCGCGGCGCGAAACGTCGCGGGCGTGTCGGGGCGGAACGTCCACACGCTGTCGCCCGTGGCGGCGTCGAGGGCGTGGACGCGGCCCTCGGCGTCGGCGGCGTAGAGGCGCGGGCCGTCGAGCAGGACGCCGCCCACGACGGGCGCGCTGGGGCGGCGCCACGCCACGCGGCCCGCCCGCAGGTCGTAGCGGAAAACGGGGCGCTTGCCGTCGGCGCTGGCGCCGAAAAAGGCGTCGGCGGCCAGGGCGGAGGCGCCTTCCAAGCTCGACCCCAGCCCCACGAAGCCCTGCCTTTTGCCCGTGTCGAGGCGGATGCCGTGCAGCTCGCCCTTGCGCGTGCCCACGAGCACGAAGTCGCCCGCCACGAGGGCCGACGCCGGCCCGAAGCCCGCCTCGGCGTTGTACGTCCAGTCCAAGTGGAGCGGCGGCGCGAGGGTGTCGGTTGTGGCGTTGGCGCGCTGCGCGGTGCCGCCGCTGGCCGTCCACGCCGGTGCTGTCGTGGCGGACGGGCGGGCGGGCAGCGACAGCCCCTGGCATCCCGCCGCCCCGAGAATGGCAAGGGCCAGCACGGCGGCAGGTCTAAAAATCATAGCCAAAGAAAAACTGCTTGAAAAAGCGCTCGCGCGTCTTGAAGCCGTCCGTGTAGGCCCAGCCCACGTCGTAGCGCAGCACGATGGCGCCGAAAAGGTTCATGCGCAGCCCGCCGCCCAGCGCGCCCAGCGTCTCGCCAAAGCGGATGGCCGTGCCGCGCCCACTGCCCTCGTCGTAATAATCGCCGGTCCAGGCGTGGGCGGCGTCGGCGAAAAGGGCGCCGCGCAGGTTCACGATGCCGAAAGGCGCCAGCAGGGGCAGGTACGCCGAGGGCGCGTTGACGAGGGGAAAGCGCAGCTCCTGCGACGTGTGCCAGACCTTCGAGCCGCGCACGCGGAAAAAGCGCTGCCCGCGCAAATCCCACGCGCCGCCGAGGTAGAACAGGCGCGCCTCGCGGCCCCAGTTCATGCGGGCGTCGAACCACGACGCAAACGTCACGTCGCGCCCCAGCCGCAGGTAGTGCCGCACGTCGCCCACGAGCGTGTAGTAGGACACGTTCGAGAGCCACACGTCGGTCGTGTACCCGACGGACGCCAGGCCGCGCCAGCCCTGCATGGGGCCGTTGTAGTTGTAGATGGCGTTGTCGTGGACGAGGGACAGGCTGTTCGAGAGCAGCAGCGCCTCGCGCTGGAGCGGCCCGAAGCCGACGCTGCTGCCCGACCGCTGGCCCGTCAGCACCAGCTTGTCCGAGTACGTGAGCGACGTGCTCACCTCGACGCGGCGAAACATCGAGATGGGGAACGACACGGCGCCGAAGCCGCCAAATAGCGTTTCGTAGAGAAGGGGAAAGTCGCCCGCGGCGTCGGGGTCGGTGATGTCGTAGCGGGGGCCGCCGTAGCGGTACAGCCCGTAAGCCGTATTCGCCCGCCGCCCCACATTGACGCGCGTGAGGGCGACGTTGAGGCTGCGGAAAAAGTCGCCCTGCCCCTGCGACGTGCTGTAGAGCGTGGCGTACCAGTAGTCGTTGCCCAGCAGGTCGGAAAAGGCGATCATCGCCCCGCCCGACGGCCCCAGCACGGGGTTCTGCGAAATGGCGCCCTGCGCGATGTCGAGCGAGTAGCGGCGTTTGTAGGGCTTTTCGCCCGGCCCGTCCTGCACCAGTCCGATGCGGGCAGGTGTCCAGCCCGCCCCGGCATCCGCCACGTCGTCGCGGGTGGTGACGGCGGCGGGCGCGGCCAGGAGGCTGTCCACGCCGAGCGCGCGGACGGTAAAGCGGTAGTGCTCGAAGGCCGAAAAGACGACGTGGCCGTCGCGCGTCCAGAACGGGTCGAGGGCGGCGCCCGTCACCTCGAGAATCTGCCGGAGACGCGGCGCGGCAGCGGGCGGCGCGGCGTCGAGCGACGCGACAGGCTCGGGCACGTCCACGTCGGCCACCCACAGGTTCTGGGCGCCAAAGCGCCCCGTCGAGTCGCGGCGGGCGGACGTAAAGGCGAGGTGGCGCCCGTCGGGGCTCCAGGTGGGCGTGAAATCCTTCTGGTCGCCCGACGTGATGGGGCGCGGCGGGGCGCCGGGCGCGGGCGCGACGAGAAACAGGTTGTAGGCGCCCCCCTCGCCCAGCGCCGCCCGGTCGGACGAAAACGCGATCTGGGTGCCGTCGGGGCTCCACGCCGGGTCGCGGTCGTCGTAGGGATCGCGCGTGAGGGCGGCGAGGGTGCTGTCGCGCAGACTGTACACGTAAAGGTCGCTGAAGCCCGACGCGGCGATGCCGTTGAAGACGAGCTGCTGCCCGTCGGGGCTCCACGCGGGCGAGTAGAGGGCCACGAGGCTGTCGAAGCGCAGCGACGCTTCCAGGCGGCGGCTTTCCACGTCGAACACGTGGATGGCGTCGCGCCTGCCCATCTTGGTGACAAAGGCGAGGCGCCCGGCGGGCGTGATGTCCATCTGGCTTTCGAACAGGTGGAAGGCTTCGTAGCGGTCGCTGCGCTCGCCCTTCACGAGCGTGCGCGCCCTGCCCAGCGGCGCGTACGCGCTGTCCACGGGGATTTCGTAGAGGTTGGAATAGCCCGACCGGTTGCCCACGAAGTACACCACGCGCTGCCCGTCGCGGCGCGTGTAGGCGACGGGCTTGGCGCTGAAACCCTCGGACGAGATGCCCTCGGTCACGAGCGTGGCCAGCTGTGCGCCTTCGAGGGCGGGGTAGTACTGGGTTTTGAGCCACGCCGTCCACCTGTCCGAAATGGCGCCGAACTTCTCGTGGAGCGTGAAGGCCATCACGCGGCGGAAGTCGCGGTCGCGCCAGGCGTTGTCCATCAGGTCGAGCAGGCGCTCCTCGCCGTACG
>CBDUCD010000022.1:0-17008 GCA_965365535.1 uncultured Rhodothermales bacterium
CGGGCTTTGCCGTCGCCTACGGCATGGACAGGGACGCCGCGCTGCGCGCCGTCACCATCGAGCCCGCCCGCATTTTCGGCGTCGCCGACAGGCTCGGGTCCGTCGAGGCGGGCAAGATGGCGAACCTCATCGTGACCACGGGCGACCCCTTCGAGACGCGCACCGAGCTGCGCCACCTCTTTATCAATGGCTACCTCTTGCCCCTCGAAAGCCGGCAGACGCAGCTTTACGAGGAGTTTTTGCAGCGCGAGCCGGGCTACACGGGCGCGCCCGATTTGAAGCGATGATACTGGTCATTCGTCACTCGTCATTGAGGTGCCGCCAGGTCAATCGCCAATGACCAGTGACGAGTATCAAATGACATGAAAACCATCATCGAGCCGTTCCGCATCAAAAGCGTCGAGCCCATCCGGCTGACGACGCGGGCGGAGCGCGCGGCGCTGGTGCGCGCGGCGCACTACAACCTGTTCAGCCTCCACTCGGACGATGTCATCATCGACCTGCTGACGGACTCGGGCACGAGTGCGATGAGCGCGGCGCAGTGGGGCGCCCTCCAGCGCGGCGACGAGAGCTACGCCGGCTCGCCGTCGTTCTACCGCTTCGAGGCCGCCGTCAAGGGCCTGATGCCGTTCCGGCACGTCATCCCCACGCACCAGGGGCGCGCCGCCGAGCGCATCCTTTTCGGCGTGGTGGGCGGCGCGGGCGCGTTCGTGCCCAGCAACACCCACTTCGACACGACGCGCGCCAACATCGAGGCGACGGGCGCGCGGGCCGTTGACCTGGTCATCGCCGAGGGCCACGACCCCGCCCTCGACCACCCTTTCAAGGGCAACATGGACGTGGCGCGGCTGGACGCCTTTCTCGCCGAGCACAGCGGCCACGTGCCCGTCGTGATGCTGACGGTCACCAACAACAGCGGCGGCGGGCAGCCCGTGTCCATGCAGAACGTCCGCGAGACCCGGGCCGTGTGCCAGAAACACGGCGTGCCCCTGTTTCTCGACGCGTGCCGCTTTGCCGAAAACGCCTATTTCATCAAGCTGCGCGAGGCCGGCTACGCCGGTACGCCCGTGCCCGACATCGTGCGCGAGATGTTCGGCTACGCCGACGGCATGACGATGAGCGCCAAAAAAGACGCCCTCGTCAACATCGGCGGCTGGCTCGCCCTCAACGACGACGCGTGGGCCGAAAGGATGCGGGCCCTCCTGATTCTGACCGAGGGCTTCCCCACGTACGGCGGGCTGGCCGGGCGCGACCTGGAGGCAGTGGCGCAAGGGCTCGTGGAGGTCGTGGACGAGGACTACCTCCAGTACCGCATCGCCTCGACGCGCTACCTCGGCGACGCGCTCGACCGCATGGGCGTGCCGACCGTCCGCCCCGCCGGCGGCCACGCCATCTACATTGATGCGCGGGCGTTTCTGCCGCACATCCCGCCCCTCGAATACCCGGGCCAGAGCCTGGCCGTGGCGCTCTACCTGAGCGGCGGCATCCGGGGTTGCGAGATCGGAACCGTCATGTTCGGGCGGCAGCCGGATGGCAGCGAGCAGGCGGCGGCGATGGACCTGGTGCGGCTGGCGATTCCGCGCCGCGTCTATACGCAGAGCCACATTGACTACGTGATCGAGTGCTTTGCCGAACTCGCCGAGCGCAAGGGTGCGCTGCGCGGCTTCCGCATCGCCTGGGAGCCGCCCGCGCTGCGGCACTTTACCGCCCGTTTCGCCCCCCTCGACGCGGCTTTCGGCACGTGACGAGCGGCGGGCGTTCTGGTGCGGCAGGGGCGCAACTGATTGCGCCCCTACGGTTCGCGGCGGTGGGTACGCCATGATGCCCTCGGTGCGACGGTTGGCACGCGGCGCCCGTCAGCGCGCGACGACGAACGGCGCCGACTGCGTGCCGTGCGCGCCGACGACGCGGACGACGTACAGCCCGGCGGGCAGCCCGGACGCATCCCACGACACCGCCTCGCCCAGCGGGCCGCCGGCCACGACGGCCACGCGGCGCCCCATCAGGTCGAAGATTTCCACGCGGCCGCTTTGCGCGTCCAGGTGGATTGTGACGGCGCCGCGCGCGGGGTTGGGCACGACGTGCAGCGCGGCAGGTGCCGGGCGCGCTGCCCGCTCGGCCCCTACGGGCGTCGTGCTGCGCAGCAGCCCGCCCTCCGCCGCCGCCACGACGAGGTAGCCCTCCGCGTCGAGGGCAAAGGGCAAGGGGCGGGGCGGCGTGTACGGGTACGGATACGCGTTGAGCTTGTCCGGGTCAGCCGCGTACACGGGCGCCCAGGTCACGCCTTCGTCCGTGGAAACGTGCAGGGCGTAGGACGAGGCGAAAAAGAGCCGATTCCCGGCCACGTGGATGCTGTTGTCGCCCCAGCCGGTGCCCGGCGGCACTGTGCTGCCGGCCACCGGCTCCCACGTCATGTCAGGACCGGGCGCGCCCGTCGAGCGCAGCAGGAAAGACGGTCGGGGGAATCGTCCCACGACGGCGTAGGCACGCGGGGCGGTGGCATCGGCAGCAAGCGCCTCCACATAGAGGGTGTCGTTTTTCCACACGGATGCCCACGTCGCGCCGCCGTCGGCGGAGTGCCATATTTGCTTTCCTGCCGCGAGCACGCCCCCCGCTTCGACGAACAGGTCGGCCTCGATGCCCAGATCCGTCCACGTCTGCCCCCGGTTGGTGGAGCGACCGGCGGGATAGGATCTGCCGGCGATCAGCGTCGAGTCGCCCAGCGCGAGCACGGCGGCGGCGGCCGGGTCGCCCTGCTTGGTGGGAATGGCGAGTGGTTGCGTGACGTAGTACAGCGTGTCCCACGGCGCGCGCGTAATCCCGGCGACGCGGTGGTAGGCGGGGTTGCGCTCTGCCCTCTCCCACTCGTTCTGCACAACTTTGACGGCGCGGACTTTTTGCCACGCGCCCCCGTCGAACTGCCAGGCGCCCTGCGGCGTGACGGCGTGCAATGTGCCCCGCGAAGCCATCAGCGCCAGCACGCGCGACGTGGCCACGTCCGGGCGCAGCCCTTCGGCGGTTTTGCCTTTTTCCACGCGGTACAGCCCATCTCCGTACAGCGTCTCGTACGCGTCGGGCACATAGAAAAGGCCGGAGCCTGCCAGCAGGGTGCCATCCGGCAGCAGGCGCATCGTGGTGGTCATCACCCCCTCCAGCCCGAAGGGGCGCCACTGCTTTCCGTCCGGCGACGTTTCGACGTGCGCGGTCTGCTCGCCCGTGGCGTAGTGCGCGCGGTAAAGCTGCCCGTCCGCGCCTGCCGTTGCCGCCGAAAGCCCCCGCGCCGGGCACGACCACGAATGGCCTCCATCTACCGTCACGAGGGCGGTGTATTCGTCGTTCCAAGAGGTCGCCACGGTGGCGAAGGCGATGCCCACGTCCTCGCTGGCGAACGTCGGCGCCTCGATGCGGAGGTCAGAGCCGCATTCGGGCGCGATGGTGCGCGCCACCCACGCCGTGTCGCGCCACGCGTAGATGCTGCCGCGGGCCGGCTCCAGATAGTAGTCCCTGTACCACGTCGTCAGAAACACCTGTCCGCCGGGGGTCTGGGCCAGCGCGCGGGGGCGGGCCTGCTCCGGCAGTCCGGCGCGAACGACATCCCACGTGGCGCCCTCGTCAGCAGAGCGCCGCACGCTATCGCCCTCGATCACGAACCAGCCTTGCGGCGTCGCCAGCGCCCGCAGGGCGCGGCTGAGCGCGCTGCCCCTTGCCTGCCACGCCTTTCCATCCGCCGAAACGTACGTCTCGCCCGCCCCCCGGACGACGAGCGTGTCGGAAGGGAATTTTTCGAGGCTGGAAAACCGGGTGCTGCCGAGGGGTTGCTGCCACGTGCTGCCCCGGTCTTGCGAGGCGAACAGCACGCCGTCCTGCAACATGACGACGGTGCCCAGGGTCGTTACTTCGAGCCCGGTTACGCTGCCGCCCGGCGGCGCGGGGTACGGGGCCAGCGTGATGGGCTGCGCGGCGAGGGGCGCGGCGAGCAGCAGGGCGGCCAGCAGAGACGGGCGCATGGCGGAGAGAGGTTGGTTGGTCGAAAGCTACAATTCCCCCCCCCATATGCAACGTCAATTTGTTATACCCCGCGCAGCAGGGCGCCTTCGAGCGTCAGGCCCGGCCCGAAGGCCATCGCCACGCCCGCGCCCAGCCCCCGCTCGCCCTTTTCCACGGCGGCCTGGTGTTTCTGGAGAAAGCGCTTGAGCACGAACAGAATCGTGGCGGACGACATGTTGCCGTAGTCGCGCAAGACGGCAAACGAATCGGCCACGGCCGCGTCGGGCAGGCCCAGCACCTCCTGCGCCTTTTCGACGATGGCCCGCCCGCCCGGGTGGATGGCCCACCAGTCCACGCCCGCCACGTCCAGCCCGTTGCGGCCCAGCAGCGTGTCGAGGTAGCGCGGCAGGTGCCCGGCGATGACGCGGGGGACGGACGAGGCCAGCGTCATGCTGAAGCCCGTGTCGCCGATGTCCCACGTCATGTCGTCCATCGAATCGTCGTCGAGGAGGACGTGGTTGTCCACGTACGCCAGCCGTCCGGGCCGGCTTTCGCCCGAGACGATGGCGGCGGCGGCGCCGTCGGCGAAAAGCGCGTTCACGACGGCCTGCTCGATGGAGTCGTTTACCTGGAAGTGGAGCGTGCACAGCTCGGCGCAGACGACGAGCACGACGGCGCCGGGGTTGGCGCGCACAAAGCTGTCGGCCACGCGGAGCGCGTTGAAGGCGGCGTAGCAGCCCATAAAGCCGATGGCGGCGCGCTGCGTCGTGGGCGGCAGCCCCAGCCTTTTGACGAGTTCGATGTCCAGCCCGGGCGCGAAAAAGCCCGTGCACGTGGCCGTGACGACGTGCGTGATGCTGGCAGCGTCGCGCCCGGCAGCGTCGAGGGCGCGGCGGGCGACACCTTCGGCGAGGGGCACGACCGTGGCGCGGTAGTGCGCGTTGCGCTGCGCCGTGGTGGGCGCGGGCGCCAGCGACCAGTCGGGCGCGAAAAACGAGAAGTCGTCCGCCTCGCGCACGTAGTCCTCGACGGCCGTGTAGCGCTGCCCGATGCCCGACGCCTGGTAGAGGGCGGGAATGCGGCTGCGGATGCGTTCGGGCAGGCTCGTCACGCGCTGCATAAAAGCGGCGGCTTCGTCCTGCGTGCCCGTGTGGGGCGGGTTGCCCGTGGCGATGGCTTCGATAAAGGAGGGCATGGCGGAGTCGAAATCGGTAAAAGGGTGGCAGGCTAACAGGCCGCTCGGGACGGCGTTCAGGCGTTACGGTTTTTTGGTGCGCTCTTCCCGTTTCGCCTCGTCCCAGAAGCCGTCCATCACGCTGAGGGGCGCGCTGCCCAGGGGCTGGCCCGTTTCGCGCATCCGCGTCTCGACGTGGGCAAAGCGGCGCGCAAACGTCGCGTTCGTGCGCTGGAGGGCGTTTTCCGGGTTCACGCCCTGCTTGCGCGCCACGTTGACGAGGGCGAAAAAGAGGTCGCCCCACTCGCGTTCGAGGGCGTCGGCGTCGTCCGGGGGCACGGCCTGCACCTCGGCCAGTTCTTCCTCCACCTTTTGCCACGCGCCCCGGTCGTCGGGAAAGTCGAAGCCCACGCCGGCCACCTTTTCCTGCACCCGGAACGCCCGCAGCAGCGCCGGCAGGGCACCCGGCACGCCCGAGAGAAGTGACGCGCGCCCCTCGGCCAGCTTGATTTTCTCCCAGTTGCGCAGCACCTCGCCCGTGCCCGCCACGGCGGTATCGCCAAAGACGTGCGGGTGGCGGCGGACGAGCTTGTCGGTTTCGCGCCGCACCACGTCGGCGAGGGTAAAGCGCCTCCTTTCCTCGGCCATCACGCTGTGAAAGACGACGTGCAGCAGGATGTCGCCCAGCTCGCGGCTCAGCTCCGCCCAGTCCTCCTTTTCGATGCTCTCGACGGTTTCGTAGGCTTCTTCGATGAGGAGGTGGCGGACGGAGGCGGGCGTCTGCTCCCGATCCCACGGGCAGTCGCGGCGCAGGCGCCGCACGACGGCGACAAAGTGCGCGAGGGCGTCGAGCGTGGCCGCGTCGGGGCGGTCGGCGTCGGGGTACAGGGCGTCGGGCATGGAATGGTTGAGGTTGCAGGTTGGGAAAAAAGGTCGTGCCGTATCTCGGGCCCCAACGCTCCATTCTTGCCCAGTCTCCACCCTGAACCGCGAATCTCACCCTTCTGCCTTGTGACACAGCGCTGGCACGCGGGCCGTGGTATTTTAGGGCTGGAGGTTACGCCTCCCTCCCCTCGCGGGTCTGACCGGGTGCTCCGGGCGGCCTGCCGGGAGCCAAGCCACATCCTCTGGCGACTCGTACAGAACGTCAGGACTCGTCAAGAAAGCCGGACTCGTGTAACGAAGCCAGGGACTCATTTCCAACACTCCACAACCATATCGGAGGATGTCATGGCACGCGGAATCAACAAGGTAATCCTCGTGGGCAACCTGGGCGCCGACCCGGAAGTCCGCTACACGCCGCAGGGCACGGCGGTCGCCAACTTCAACCTGGCGACGAACGAGTCCTACAAAAACCGCGACGGCGAACTGGTCGAAAAGACCGAGTGGCACCGCATCGTCGCGTGGGACCGGCTGGCCGAGATCTGCGGCGAGTACCTCAAAAAGGGCTCGCAGGTCTATATCGAAGGCAGCCTGCAAACGCGCTCGTACGAGGACAAGGACGGCGTGACGAAGTACACGACCGAGATCAAGGCGCGCGAGATGCAGATCCTCGGCAGCCGCGACGGCGCCGGCGGCGGCCAGGACGACTACGACGAGGGCCGCGCCCAGCGCCCGCAGCAGCGCAGCGCTCCGCGCCCCAGCAGCGGCGGCAGCGACCGGGGCAGCAGCGACCGCGGCGGACGCGGCGGCGCCGACAGCGACCGGGGCGGCCAGCAGCGCCGTCCCGAGCCCGCCCGCAGCACCGGCCGCCAGGTCGAGTACGAGGACGACGGCGGCTTCACCCCCGACGACGACCTGCCGTTCTGAACGCGGCTTGCAGTAAATCAAAAAGCCCCCGCCGACACCCGTTCGGCGGGGGCTTTTGCGTGCAGGTGGCTGCCGCCTGTTCAGCGCCCGGCGGCGCGTATCGCTTCCAGAAACTGCCGGTACTGCGGCGCCGACGGCACCAGTTGCACCAGGCGCTCGGCGTAGGGCCGCGCCTGCGCCGCGCGCCCGGTGTTGAAGTAGAGCGACGCCAGGTTCGCCAGCGCCATCTCGGCGTTCGCGTTGAGGCCGAGCGCCGCCCGGAAGTCCGCCTCGGCCCCCGCCAGGTCGCCCATCTGGAGGCGCACGAAGCCCCGGTTGTTGTAGGCGTCCTCGAACGTCGGGTCCTGGCCGAGAATGGCGTCGTACTCGGCGAGGGCGGCGGCGGGCTGCCCGGCATCGCCATACGCCGAGGCCAGTTGCTGCCGGAAGCGAAGGTGGTACGGCGTGGCGGCCTGCCGGAGGTATTCGATGGCGCGCGGGTACTGCTGCCCGTGCTTGAACGACTCGCCAATGCGGTAGAGCGCCCACGCGTCGAGATCGGCGGCTTTGACCTGGGGGGCGAGGGCGCGTACGCCCGCATAATCGCCCTGCAAAAACTTGAGGCGGATGAGCGAGGGCGCCAGCCGGGCGAGGGGCACGCGCGCCCGCGCCTTTTCGAGGCGGGCGGCTGCCGAGTCGAGCAGGCCGGGGCGGTTGGTGACTTCCTCGTAGTAGCCCATGAACCCCTCGGCCACGTCGCGGTCGGTGGGCGCGGGGGCGATGAGGCTGGCGAGCCGGACGAGGCGGCGGCGCGCCCCGGAGGTGTCGGCGGTGGCTTCGGCGGGCCGCACCGCCGCCCGGTCCACGACGCGGATATAGTGGTCGGTGATGGTGACGTGCGGGATGTCCCACGTGCCCGAGGCCGGCATGTGGCACCCCACGCAGTTGCCCGTTCCGCCGGCGTGGACGACTTCGGGCGCGGTGCAGGCGGGCGCCGCCGCCTGGGGGGCGTGGCACGACTGGCACGTGGCGTTGTAGTTGACGGCCTCGACGGGCAGGTGCGGGTTGTGGCACGTGATGCACGTCATGGGCGGAAAGGCGCTGCCCGGGGCGCGCGTCCCCTCGAAACACGCGCTCATGGCCAGCCGGTCGGGGTGGGCAGCCATGCGAAAGCGCGCCGTGCTGTCGGCCTCGCGCACCTCGAACACGTTCTCGACGTCGGCCAGGCGCATCCCCGGGCGGAAGCTGGCGGGGCCTTTGCCGTCGGCGTACACGGCGGTGCCCTGCATGTGGCACCGCGCGCACACGTCTATCTGGCGGTCGGGCGGCAGCTTGGCGGGGTTGACGATGGTGTAGTCAACCTCGCGCGACGTGTTGACGAGCTGGCCCGCCTTTTTGGCCTCGACGTGAACCGACCCCGGCCCGTGGCACCGTTCGCAGTCGATGCCGAGGGGGACGTGGCTGAACCGGTTTTCCGACCCCTCGACAAAGCCGGGCAGGGCGTTGTGGCACGTCATGCACGCCTCGGTGATGGGGCGGCTAAAGCGCTGCCCCGCCGCGCCGTGGAAGCCCGGCGCCAGGTCCCACCGTCCCTGCTGCGCGTACCACGTGACGGGAATCTGGTACACGTAGCCGTTTTCCTCGCGCATGTGCGAGTTGGTGTGGTGCCCCGACCCGACGATAAAGTCTATCTGCTCGACGCGCTGGTAGAGCGTGTCGCCGCCGGCCAGCCGGTACTCGCGCACGAACAGCGCCTGGCCCCGGTGGAAGGGCTGGTAGTACAGGTCGGTGGCGGGGTTGTAGATGGGGCGCGGGCGCTGCCAGTCGGCGTCGCTGTTGGCAAGTGTGGCCTGCCGGAACGAGCGCCCCATCTGGGACCGAGTAAAGGTGTCGTACTGCTCGCGGTGGCAGCCCGCGCACGTCTCGGCGCCCACGTACCGCGCGTCGGCGCCCAGGTTGAGGTACTCGCCCGGCGCGTCGGCGGGCGGCGCGTCGGCACCCCGGCGGCACGCGCCCAGCGCGAAAAGGCCGGCCAGGGCGAGCCCGAAAGCAAGAAGCGTCTTTGTCATGAACTCGGCTCTACAACGCGCGAGCAGGAATTTCGGCGGCCCGAGGCGCCCTTCGCCCGCTCAAGGCATGACGATGGGAATGGCAAACCGCTTGTGTTTGCGATAAACGAAAAAGTCGCCGTCCACCGTCACCACGGAAGCCGCCGGATAAAGCTCAGACATCCGCACGAGGCACGCATCTGCAAAATCCATCGGCACGTTGGCGTAGCGCGTCATCAGAGATGCCACGGCATCGGCTTCGGCATTCGTGTCGAAATCCACGACAAGGGCTTGTGCTGCCACCAGGTCGAGCACGCGCGCGCGGGGCAAACCTTCCCGCGCCAGCAGGTACGTCGCCTCGGTCAGGACGGCATCGCAGGTGAGAAAGGGCAGGCTGCTTTCGAACTGCGACACGGCCCACGGATGGTACAGGTCGTCGGCGTGCAGAAAGGCCACGACGAGGCCGGTATCTGCCAGCAGGAGTGGCTTCATGTCTCCGAAGGCCTACCCAGCCCTTCGAGGTATCGCTTGTTGGTGGACAGGTCGGGAGGCCCCCCTTCGAGCACGCCTGCCAGATGCGCAATGCGGCTGTATGGCACAGGCTCCAGCGCCGGAGGCTGCCGCTCAGGCCGTTGCCAGCCCGCATGGCGGCCTTCGCGTGCCTCCCATTCTGCCAGCAAATACGCCGCCACGGCCTCGCGGTCGCGGGGAGGCAGCGCCTCCAGTTTCTGGTGCAACTGCTCGGTTGCGGTCATGGCTGGTCCTCCTGTGAAAAGCGGCAATACCTGCACACGCGCAGCAGGATTCGCCTGTATGCCTACTCGCCCGGCGTCACGAACTCGCGGGGCAGGCGCTCGGGCATCTCGGCGACGACGTAGCTCATGATGGCGAGGGCGGCCACGCAGCGCGCCAGTTCCTGCGGGTCGAGCTTGTCCATCGTGTCGGCGGGGGTGTGGTGGTAGTGGAAATAGCGCGTGCCGTCCACCTGGAGCGCCATGCCGGGCACGCCATGCCGCATGATGGGGCCGATGTCGGCGCCGCCGCCGCCCTTTGTGATGGCGCCCGCGCCGATGGGTTCGAGCAGCGCGCCGATGGGCGCGACGGCGGCAAAGGCCTCGGGCGTGCCCGTGAGGCCGAAGCCCTCGGGGTCGAACACGCCGCTGTCGCTTTCGATGGCGAGCACGTGCTGGTCGAGTTCGCTTTCGTGGGCGTCGCGGTAGGCGCGTCCGCCGGCAAGTCCGTTTTCCTCGTTCGTCCAGAGGACGACGCGGATGGTGCGGCGCGGGCGCAGGCCGAGGGCTTTGAGGATGCGCAGGGCTTCCCAGGCGGCCACGCAGCCGCCGCCGTCGTCCATGGCGCCCTGCCCCACGTCCCACGAGTCGCTGTGGCCGCCCATCACGACGACCTCGTCGGGGAACTCGCGGCCCCGCAGCTCGGCCACGACGTTGCGCGAGGGCGCATCGGGCAGCGTCTGCGCGTTCATGACGAGGCGCACGCGGACGGTCTGGCCGCGCGCCTGCATCCGGTGGAGCATCGCCGCGTCCTCGACCGTCAGGGCGGCGTGGGGGATTTTCGGGACGCCGTCCTCGTAGCGCATCCCGCCCGTGTGCGGCGTGTACATCGAACCCGAGGCGACCGACCGGATAAGCGACGCCACGGCGCCCGCCTGCGCCGCCCGGATGGCGCCCAGCGACCGGTACTGCACCGTCTGGCCGTACGTGGTGAAAGGCACGTCGAACAGGACGATTTTGCCTGCTGCTTCGGCCTGGCGGGCGTCGAGTTCGTCGAACGAGCCAACGACCAGCACGTCGGCTTCGATGCCGCCGGGGGGCGTGGCGACCGAGCCGCCCAGCCCCAACACTGCCAGCTTCTGGGGGCGCGGCAGCACCAGCTCGGCGCTTTCCTCGCCGCGCACCCAGTGCGGCACCATCACGGGCTCGCCGCGCACGTTTTCGAGCCCGTCGGCCTGCATCTCTTTCAGAATCCAGTCGAGGGCGCTTTCGAGGGCGGGCGTGCCGCTGAAGCGGGCGCCAAAGGTGTCGGTGAGGTAGGCCAGGCGGTGCCACGCGGCGCTGTCGGCGAGGGCGGCGGCGATGATGCGGTCGGCGGCGTCGCGGTAGGGCGCGGCGGCGCCAGCGTCGAGGGCGGCTTCGGGCGCGGCGGTGGTGGGCGTCTGCGCGGCAAGCGGCTGGGCGGTTGCGGCGAGGGCGAGCAGGCACAAAAAGAGGCGCATGGGGCTCGGGGGTTGGCTGGCCCGAAAATACGCCAGTCCCGGCAGGCGAAACCCGGCAGGGTGCGGTGGGCGCCCCGGCGAAAGAAAAGAGCATTGCCCTACGCGAAGATCAGGGGCTGCGCTGTATCCAAAAAAGGCGACCCTCTGTAGGCTGATTCATGGAGCAGGATGTGCCTGTTCTGCTCCCATGCATGCGTTCCGTGTGGGGGCTCCCCTGAACCAACCGGATACGGCCATGAAAAAAGGCCTCTTCATTTTACTCGTCTCCTTTCTCGCGCTGCCGGCGCTGGCGCAGCACCGGCTGGGCTGGTACGTTGGCCCGGGGGCCGGCGTCACCCAGTTCAACGGGGACGTGGGCGTCCTGTCGGGCTTCGAGGCCGGCGTCATCATCAACCGGCGCGTAAGCGTCGGCATCGAAAGCTGGCGCCTGCTCAACGGCGTCGAAGCCGACCGCCCTGACAACGCGGGCAACCACGACGCCGAGTTTTTCTTCAGCGGCATCAGCACGCGCTACACCGTCCCGTTCGGGGCGCGCCTGAACGTCGAGCCGCGCCTGCTCGTGGGCGGCGGTGAGGCCCACTGGCGCACGGGTTTCTGGGATGGCATGGTGGGCGACTGGCACCGCGACGCCGCGCACACGACTTCGCTGGTGCTGGTGCCTGGCGCCAACCTCGACTACGCGCTCGCGCCCTGGCTGCGGGCCACCGTTGGCGCCAACTACCGGCTGGTCACGGCGGGCAAGTCGCACGTCGTCGGGCAGCGCGACATGGGCGGCTTTGCGGGCTCTTTCAGCCTGCGCTTCGGGCGGTTCTGACGCGTTCCGCTTTCCACCCGGCGCCGAGCACGGTGGTGGCCCACCCGGGTTGCTGCCGTGCTCGGCCTTTTCTGGTACCGCCATGACACGCACCTTTGCCAACCGCTGGGCGGCGCAGCACCCCGTCGCCGCCTTTTTCGGCCTCACGTACGCCCTTTCGTGGGGATTGTGGCTGCCGCTCGTGCTGGGCTACAGCGGCACGCTGCGCAGCATCCTGTTCGTGGGGGGCGCCTTTGGCCCCGCGGTGGCGGGCGCGCTCGTGACGGGGCTGTCGGGCCACAAGGTGGGCGCGTGGCTCCGCCGCCGGATGCGCTGGCGCGTCGCGGCGCGCTGGTGGATGGTGGCACTTGTCGTGCCCGTGGTGCTGACGGGCACGGCCAGCGCGGCGTACGCCCTGCTGGGGCACCCGGTGGACGTGATGCTGCTGCCCGCGCGGCTGGGCGGGTACCTGCCGGCCCTCGCCCTCGCCGCCCTCGTCGGCGGGGGGCAGGAGGAGCTGGGATGGCGGGGCTTTGCCCTGCCCCACCTCGAACGCCGCTTCGGCCCCGCGCGCGCGACGCTGCTGCTCGGCACCATCTGGGCGTTGTGGCACCTGCCCATCGTCGCCGCCAACCGCACCTTGCAACACGGCCTCGAATGGGCCGCCCTCTGGCCCGTGCTGCTGCTCTCGCTCGCCAGCGTCGTCGGCTACGCGTTTGTGCTGACGTGGCTGTTCAACCGCACGGGCAGCGTGCTGATGGCCATGCTGCTCCACGCCGGTTTCAACACCGCTAACGCGCTGCTCGTGCCGCTGCCGGCGGAAGCCGTGGCCGGCAGCGCCTACCAGACCCTCTCGGTCACGATGACGCTGACGCTCGGGGTGGCGGTGCTGCTGCTCGTCGCCGCCACAGGCGGGCGGCTGGGCTACACCCCCTCGCAACGGGTCGAAGCGCGCCGGGGCGCGGGCCACGCGGCAGCCGTTGTGGCCTGAGCCGCGTCAGACGCGCCGGTAGTACATCGTGCGGCCGTGGACTTCGCGGCGGAACTGGGCGTCGAGGCCGAAAACGGTTTCCGAGCCGCCCAGCATCAGCACGCCGCCGGGGCGGATGACGCCGGCCATCTTTTCGATGATGCTGTGCTTGGTGCGGGCGTCGAAGTAGATGAGGACGTTGCGCAGGCACACGAGGTCGAGCTTGGGCAGCGCGCCCCAGTCGGCGATGAGGTTGAGCGCGCGGGCCTCGACCATGCGGCGCAGCTCGGCGCGCACCTGGAACTGGTCGCCCACGGGCACGAAATGCCGCTTGAGGAGGTCGGGCGTCAGGCCGCGCACCACCTCGATGCGCGAGTACGTGCCCAGCCGCGTGCGCGTCACCATCTCCTGCGACAGGTCGGTGGCCAGAATCTTGACCGCCCACGCCCGGAGCTGGGGAAA
Source organism: uncultured Rhodothermales bacterium (assembly GCA_965365535.1). Classification (GTDB taxonomy): domain Bacteria; phylum Bacteroidota; class Rhodothermia; order Rhodothermales; family BA12; genus CBDUCD01. The sequence goes on from CBDUCD010000022.1 coordinate 13,456, forward strand.
GGCGTCGTGGAGCAGCATGGCGAGCGAGAACGGCTCCTGCCCGCTCGAGGAGGCGCCGCACCACACGTTGAGCACGCGCGAAACGCTGCGCTGCTGCATCAGGTCGGGGATGAGGTGGTCTTTGAGCGTCTCGAACGGGTGGATGTCGCGGAAAAACGACGTCTCATTCACCGTCATCGCCTCGACAAAGGCGTCCTGCAAGCGGCGGTCGGTGCGCATGGCCACGAGCAGCGACTCCTGCGTGTGGCCGGCGAACTTGTCGCGCAGCAGCTGGCTCAGCCGCGACTCGACGAGGTACGCCTTGTGCGGCTCGACCACCATGGCCGAGCGCGTGTAGAGCAGGTTTCGGATAAACTCGAAGTCGGGCGCGCCCAGGCTGCTGCCCGCGAGCGGGGCGGCGGGGCGCGAAAGCGTGGCGGTCATAGGGCGGCAAGGGGCGCGGGCGTGCCGGCGGCGCTGAGGTGCCGGGCGAGGCCGCCGGCGATCTGGGAAAGGGGAAGAATGGCCGTCGCGAGGCCCCGCTCGGCCACGACGCGCGGCATCCCATAGACGACGCTCGTGGCCTCGTCCTGGGCGATCACGTCGCAGCCCTGGCCGCGCAGCGCGGCAGCGCCGTCGGCGCCGTCGCGGCCCATGCCCGTCAGCACGAGGCCCAGCACGCGGCCCGGCAGCGCCCCAGCCGCCGAGTGGAACAGCACGTCCACGGATGGGCGGCAGAACTGCACGGGCGCGCCGTCGTGGAGGTGGAGGCGCAGCCCGCTGCCGTCGCGCCGCACCTCGCAGTGCCGCCCGCCGCGCGCAATCCACACGTCGCCGCGCCGGACGGGCGCGCCGTCCTCGGCCTCGCGCACGTGCAGCGCGCACCGGCGGTCGAGGCGCTGGGCAAGCTGCTGCGTAAAGTGCTCGGGCATGTGCTGCACGATGACGACGGGCACGGGAAACCCTGCCGGCAGCGCCGACAGCAGCGCTTCGAGCGTGCTCGGCCCGCCCGTCGAGACGCCGACGACGAGCAGCTCGGGCGTTCCACGCCGCGCCGGAAATGCCGGAACGGCGGGCAGCCGCTGGGCCGCGACGGGCTCGGTACGCGCCGGCGTGGCGTGCGCCGGCGTCGGGTGCGAAGTTGCGGTGGGCTCGGCGCGGGCAGGCGCAAGCGCCGGGTGGGCGGCGGGCGGGTGCGGCGGCGCCAGGGCGGCGTGCTCGTCGGGGCCGTCCATGCGCAGCAGCGCCCGCAGCTTGGGGATGAGTTCGGCGCGCACGCGCGCAATGGCCGTCTCGACGGCGCCGCTGCCCGAGGGCTTGGTCACGTAGTCGGAGGCGCCCAGCGTCAGGGCGTCAATCGTCACCGCCGCGCCGCGCTCGGTCAGCGTGCTGAACATGATGATGGGCAGCCGCCGCCCCTGCTGCCGGAAGGCGCGCAGCACGCCCAGCCCGTCGAGTTCGGGCATCTCCACGTCCAGCGTCATGGCGTCGGGCCGCACGCGGTCGAACATGTCAACGGCCTGCTGCCCGTGGATGGCGGTGAACACCTCGAAGCGCGGCTCGGCGGCAAGCGCCATCGTGATGATGCGGCGGACGACGGCGGAGTCGTCCACGACGAGGATGCGGGCGGAAAGGCGGGGCGGGGCAGGCATGGCGTCAGGCGGCCTCGACCTGGTCGAGGAAAACGGCCAGCGCCCGGTCGGCGTCGAGCACGAACAGGAGGCGCCCCTCGCCCGGCACGACGCCGCTGAGGATGGGCCGCAGCCGCGCGGGCGTGTTGGGCGGCAGGGGTTCGACGGAGGCGTCGTCCACCTGGAGCACGTCGCCCACGCGGTCGGCCACGAGGCTCACGACGGCGTCGCGGTGCGGCACGATGACGTTCATGGACTGGCTGGGGTCGTCCGTGTGGCCCATCCCGAAAAAGGCGCGCAGGTCGAGGGCCGTCAGGATCTGGCCGCGCAGGTTGAGCAGCCCGGCAATGTTGGGGTGCGCGATGGGAATGCGCGTCACGGGCTGCGACCGCAGCACTTCCTGCACGCGCAGCACGTCGAGGCCAAACTGGTACGACCCGACGAAAAAGGTGACGAGTTGCATGGGGGTTGTGGGGTTGTGGGGTGGCGAGGTTGTGGGTCGAGGCGGGTGGAAACCGAACAGTGGGGTGGACAGGCAGCATGTCGAGGCGGGCAGGCGCCGAGGCGCGGTGCAGGGTCAAAGGCATCCGGCGATTGCTGGTCGCTGCCCTCTACCCACCCCCTCAGTTCAGCGACACGCTTTCCTCGTACTCGATGGCGCAGCCGGCAGCCAGCCGCTCCAGGTCGAGCCACTCGGTGACGTGCCCGTCAATGAGGGCGGCGCCGGCGGCGGCGTTGTCGTGGTAGGATTGCACCGTGCGCTCGGCCTCGGTCACCTGCAGCACCTCGTCCACGGCCACGCCAAAGGTGCGGCCCGCCGCCGCGCACACGACGATGTTGGTGTTGCGGCGCTCGGCATCGGTCTGCGCCACGCGCACGACGGGCAGAATGCTGCCGCGGTACGAAATCACCTCCTGCGCCCCGAGCCACTGGAACGTGGCCGTCTCGACCTCTTCGAGGCGCGCCACGCGGTCGAGCGGGAGGGCGAGGCGCCGGCCCCCGGCCCGCACCAGCATCGCGCGGATCAGGGTGTCGCGGCGCTTCACCTCCGTTTCCACCACCGCCTGCTGCGCGTCGCCCTGGAAGGCCGCCCGCCCGATAAGGCCCGGCACGTCGAAAATGAGCGACACGGTTCCGTCGCCCAGAATGGTGGCGCCGGCGTACAGGCCGATGTTGGAAATCCACGTGCCCAGCGGCTTGACGACGATTTCCTGCGTCCGCACGACGGCGTCCACGACGAGTCCGACCGTCCGGTTGTCGCTCTGGCACACGATCACGACGCTCGACGGCGGCACCTCGTCCGAGAGGCCGAGCAGGCTGCGGAGCGGCAGCAGGGGCAACAGCCGGTTGCGCAGGCGCAGCACCTGCTGCCCGTTCATGTCGAAACGGGCGCCCTCGGTGCCCGCAAAGCTGACGATTTCGAGGATGCCCGACTGCGGCACGGCAAACGTCTCGTCGGCGCAGCGCACGGTAAGCGCGGGCACGATGGCCAGCGTGAGCGGGATGCGCAGAAAAACCGTCGTCCCCTCGCCCACCACGCTTTCCACGTCCACCGACCCGCCCAGCCCTTCGATGTGGGTGCGGACGACGTCCATGCCCACGCCGCGCCCCGACAGGTTGTTGACGACGGCGGCGGTCGAGAAGCCGGGCATGAAGACGAGGTTCAGCGTTTCGCGCACCGACATGCGGGCGGCCTGCTCGGGCGTGACGAGGCCGCGTTCGAGGGCTTTCGCCTTGAGCCGCGCCGGGTCAATGCCGCGCCCGTCGTCGCGGATCTGGATGGTGACCTGGCCGCCCTCCTGCCGCGCCGTCAGGCGAATGGTGCCCGCCTCGGGCTTGCCCGCCGCGCGCCGCACGTCGGGCGTCTCGATGCCGTGGTCAATGGCGTTGCGCACGAGGTGCGTGAACGGGTCTTTGATGGCCTCGATGATGGCCTTGTCGAG
>CBDUCD010000023.1:0-17002 GCA_965365535.1 uncultured Rhodothermales bacterium
CCGGCATCTCCACCCCAGAAAAGGCGCGGAGGCTTTGCGAAAGCCTCCGCGCCTTTTTGCATTCCTGACTTATCTCAGCGCACCACGACAAGTGAGTGGGTCAGCACGCGGCCCTCGGACTGGAGCGCATACACGTACGTGCCGGCGGGCAGCAGCGCCGCGTCGAAAGGCGCCTCGTGCGTGCCGGCGGGCAGCACGCCGTCCACCAGGCGCGCCACCTCGCGGCCCAGCACGTCGAAAACCACCAGGCGGACGGGGCCGCTGCGGGCAAGGCTGAACGGAATCGTCGTGGCGCCTGCCGTGGGATTGGGGATGCTCTGGGCCAGCGTCGTCGCGCCCGCCCGGGGTGCGTCTTCGACGGGCGTGCTCGCCTGGACGGTCACGTCGGCGCTGATCCACGGCAGCCAGCCCCGCGTGCCTGTGCCCGGCTGCGCGTTCTGGCCCGTCCACGCATCCGACACGTTGGCCCAGGTGCCATCCTGCCACTGCTCCCACGCCTCCGCCACGCGGCCCTCGCGGACGTTCGTGGAGGCCAGGCCCGCCCGCGCGGCTTGGGTGGCAGGGTAGTCGCCAAAGTCGAAGACGACGAAAAACGACGTGCCGACGGCCACGGGCTGGTCGAGCGCGAAAACCGTCGCCGACGAGCCGGTGTTGAGGTCGTCGTCGGCCACGATGTCTTTCACGTTGTACGTCTTGGTGTAGCGGGGCGCGCCCGTGGGGCCGCTTTCGGCGGTGCCGTCGTAGATCGCGAGGCGGTACTGCGCCCCCTCGGCGCCCGCCGTCCGATACGCGAACCACGCCTTGACCTGCGTGACGGTGCCGCGCGAAAAGCCCGTGGGCAGGCTGAAGGCGACGCCCTTGGCGCGGTCGAGGTATTTGTTGGTGCCGAAGACGAAGCCCTCGGCGGCGCCCTGCCCCACGGTCACGTAATACTGGCTGGAGCCCGGGTCGAACAGGCGCAGCGTCACGTTTTGCGTGCTGCTCTCGCCCATCCCGCTCAGCGGGACGACGAGGGGGCTGGCGGTGTTGCCGGCGTTATGCGTGATGCGCAGCGTGCCCGCCGCCGCGCCGGCAGCCGTGGGCGAAAAGCGCAGCGTCAGCGTTTTCGAGGCGCCCGGCGCGAGCGAGAACGCGCCGCCGCCCGCCACGACGCTGAACGGCCCCGTCGTCCCCTCGACCGCGCCCGCAAGCGTCGCCGTGCCGCTGGCGTTGCTGATGGTGAAATCCACGTCAGAGGACTGGCCCGCGATGGTGGGGCTGAAGGCGACCTCTGCCGACGACAGGCGGATCGTGGCCGATGCCGGGGGCGGCGTGCCCTGGGCGTGCCAGAGGGCAAACGCCGCCGCCTGCGTGGGGCCTGCGGCGCCAAAGATGCCGCCCGCATAGAGGGCGTCGCCGTGCCGGGCGAGGGCGTACACGTGCGTAAAGTCGAGCCCGCCGATGCCACCGTCGAGGCTGCTCCACGCCTGCGTCGCGGCGTTCCAGCGCGCAACGCCGCGCGACGTGGCCGTTCCCGCCGTGCTGAAGCGCCCGCCCACGTACAGGTCGGTGCCCTGCGCGGCAAAGGCCGAGACCTCCTGCAAAACCTCGCCGCCGATGCCGCTGCCCAGCGCGTGCCAGGCCGTGCCGTCGAAGCGCGCCACGCCCGAGGCGGCCAGCACGCCGCCCACCTTGTCGAACATGCCGCCCACGTACAGCTCGCCGTTCACCATCGCCAGGCTGAACGCGCGGCCCCACACGTCGCTGCTGCCCGTCGAGCGGGTCACGCCGCCGTTTTGAAACCACTCGTCGGTGGACATTTTCCAGACGGCAAGTGAGTTGACCGTCGCGTATCCGCCGGGAAATTTGACGTACTCGAAGTCGCCGCCGACCCACAGAAAGTCGCCGTCGCGCAGCAGGGCATAGACCACTCCGCCGGGCTCGAGCGTCACGCCGGGGCTGAGTTCGTGCCACGCCTGCCCGTCCCAGCGCGCCAGGTCGCGGGCGGGCACGGTGCCCGCGGCGGTGAAATCGCCGCCCACGTAGAGGTCGTTGTCGCCGTCGGGCAGGAGGGCCCACACGTAGCCGTTGACGCCGGCGCCGAGGGCGTGCCACGCCTGCCCGTCCCAGCGGGCGACGTGGCTGGCCGCGATGCCGCCAACAGAGGTGAAGCGCCCTCCGATAAACACGTCGGTGCCCTGCGTGGCGATGGAATAGACGATGCCGTCCGCCCCCGATCCCAGCGCGTGCCACTCGGCGCCGTCCCACATGGCCACGTTTTCGGCGACGGCGCTGCCGGCGTAGTGGAACTGACCGGCGGCGTACACGCGGCCATCGCCGGCGGTGGCGATGGCATAGACGGTGCCCGAAAAGCCCGAGGCGCCCTGCACGCCCTCGCCCAGCGCGCGGAAGCGCGCGCCGTCCCACCGCGCAATGCGGTTGACGGCAAGCGGCCCGGCTTCGTAGAACGAGCCGGCGAGATAAACGCCGCCGGCAGCGGGCGCGAGCGCGTTGACGGGCGAGAAAGACGTGACGCCGTTCGCGCCGTCCTGCTCGAGGGCCGTCCACGCCGCGCCGTCCCAGCGGGCGATGTTGACGGCGGCGCGGCTGCCGGCAAAGTCGAACCTGCCGGCCACGAAAAGGCTGCCGCCCACGACTTCGAGGGCGCGCACCTCGCCGGCTTCCAGGTCGCCGCGCACGCCGCCGCCCAGCGCGCTCCACGTGCCCGCCGCAACGTTCCAGCGGGCGACGTTGCGCGCCGCTACGCCGCCGGCCTTGATAAAGTCGCCGCCCACGTAGAGGTCACTGCCCGAAAGCGCGAGCGCCATCACGTTGGCGGCGTACTGCCCTTCGATGCCTTCACCCAGCGCCTCCCAGTGGCTGCCGTCCCACCGCGCGATGGCCGCCGCCGCGACGCCGCCCACCTCGTCGAACGATCCGCCGGCGTAGAGGTGCGTGGCCGACGCCGCGAGGGCGTGCACCTCGCCCGCGCCGTCGTAGGGCTGGTTGAGGACGTTGCCGCCGGCGCTGCGCCACGCCTGCCCGTCCCAGCGCGCCAGCCCGATGGCGGCCACGCCGCCGGCGCTGTTGAACTGGCCGCCCACGTACAGCTCGCCCTTGAACACGGCGAGCGCCATCACGTCGGGGTCGCCCACGTCCGAGGCCAGCCCGTCGCCCACCGGCTCCCACGCCTGCCCGTTCCAGCGGGCGATGCCGTTTGCGAGAATGCTGCCGGCCTTGCGGATGCTGCCGCCGGCGTAGAGTTCGCCCTTGTACCACGCGAGGGCGTGGGCCGTGCCGTCGAGGCCCGCGCCCAGCGGCCACCAGCGGTGCCCGTCCCAGCGGGCGATAGAGGCGATGGGCGCGCCGCCGGCCTCGGAGAAAAAGCCCGCCACGTACAGGTCGGCGTCGTGGACGAGCAGGGCGAAGACTTCGGAAAACGACACGCCCGGCAGCCCGAAGCGGTCGTCCCACGCGCCGTCGGCGGCGCCCGATGGGGCGGCGGGCACGAACTGCGGCGCGCCGCCCGGCGCCATCTGCATGGTGTAGCCGCGCGCGTCGAACGAGCCGGCGGGCGTGCCCGGCGCCAGCTGCCCGTCGGGGGTGAGGTGGGCGCCCAGCGGTTCGAGGCCGCTGTACAGGCGGGACTGCCCGCGCGCGGCGGGCGCGGCCAGCAGCACGAGGCCGAAAAGGGCAAGCAGCGAGGTAAAGCGGGGCATGGCGCAGCGAGAAAGGTGGTCGGAATGAATCAGCGGCGGCAGTTTCGCACCGACGTCGGCCCCCGCGCATGGGCCATCCTGCCTATTCGGGCGGCGCGGAAATAGGCGACTCCGCCCATGCCCCGCGCGCTGCCGCCGGGCTAACGTTGGGCCGTACCACACGAAATCCCCTGTCGTCATGAAAGACCGCATTGCCGCCGGCCTCGCCCTGGTCGCCTTTTTGATCCTCCGCACGGGCAGCGCCGCCGCCCCGCCCGTGCCGCCCCTTCCCCCCTTGCCGCCCCTGCCGCCCGCGCCCATCGCCGTGGTCGAGGTGGCGGCGCGGGAGCTTTCCGGCGTCCACGGCGCGCCTTTCGCCCGCGTCGTGGGGCGGGCCGAGAAGCCCGAGCGCCCGGCGGCCCGCCCGGAGGCCGCGCCTGCCACGCCGCGCCCCCCGCAGCCCCCCTCGCCCCGCTAACAAGGGGTTATTCACACCCCTCCTTTTCGAGACGCTGAATTCAGTTTCAGCCGCTCCCGCGAAGGCGGGAGCCCCGTCGCTGGAAAGGTGGCGTTGGCCACGCCGAACCGGCGGCTGGATGCCCGCCTTCGCGGGCATGACGAAAGGAGGACGTGCTCGCTCTAGGAATACCTCCCCTGTCATCCTCGCCCCGGGGCCGCTGAGTCCCTGTTTTCCCCTCTTTTCGCCCTTTTTACTGCCATGAACCCATCCCCTTCCCGCTGGCGCCGCGTGCTGCGGTGGACGCGCCGCGCCGCCCTCGGCATCGTCGCCTTTCTCGCCATCGCCCTGCTGGTCGTGTACGTCGTGAGCGAGCAGCGCCTGGGCCAGACCTTCGAGGTGCCGCCGGTGGGCCTGGCCCGGCTGGCGTCGGTGCCCGACGCGGCCCTCGTCGCGCGCGGCGAGCACCTGGTGGCGGTGCGCGGCTGCAACGACTGCCACGGCGCCGACCTGGGCGGCAAGGTCATGGTGGACGACCCGGCGCTGGGCCGCATCGTGGCCGCCAACCTGACGCGGGGCGGCGCCACCCGCGAGTTTTCGATGGCCGACTGGGACCGGGCCATCCGCCACGGCATCGCGCCGTCGGGGCGGGGGCTGCTCGTCATGCCCGCCAACGAGTTCAACGTGATCGGCGACCAGGACCTGGCGGCCATCGTGGCGTACCTGGAGTCGCTGCCGCCGGTGCAGCGCGCGCTGCCGGCCAACTCGGTGCGGCCGCTGGGGCGGGCGCTTTACGTGGCCGGCGTGCTGCCCCTGCTGCCCGCCGAAATCATAGACCACGGCGCCGCGCGCGCGGCCACGCCTGCCGCTGCCCCCACGCCCGAATACGGCGCCTACGTCTCGAGCGGCTGCGTGGGCTGCCACGGACGCGACTTTGGCGGCGCGACGGTGCCGGGCCTCGGCATTACGGGCGCCAACCTGACGATGGACCGCGAAACGGGGCTGGGCACGTGGACGGAGGCGCAGTTCGCGCACGCCCTCCGCACCGGGCGACGCCCCGACGGCACCGCCCTCGACCCCGCGATGCCCGTCGCCATGACGCGCCAGCTTACCGACACGGAGGTGGCCGCCATCTGGGCCTTTCTCCAGACGCTGCCGCCCGTCCACAAGCCAGCGCCTTGACAGACGTAATTTTTGCCTGCCTCTGCCCCGGTGGAATCTATGCCCTCCCATCCATGCTAATTTTGGTCGGACCGGATGCGATGCCCTCGAGGTCGGCCCGCGTGTCCGGCAACCCCTGACCGGACGACACGATGGGAATGCCGCTTTCTGCCGACGACCTGGCGCGCCTCGAAGGCGCGAGCCGTGCCCTGCTCAGCCCCCTCGCCGCGCCCGACGCGCGGGCGTGGCGCGCGGGCGTGCTGAGCGCGCTGCGCGAGCTGCTGGGCACCAACCGCACCTTTTTCGCCCTCCCCCTCGACGGCAGGCTCGACTACTACACCGACGACATGGACGGCGCCGACGTGCAGCGCTTTGCCCATTTCGTCACCGAGCCCACGCCGGGCTTTTTCGGCTCCACCGACGGCGCCCTCGACCGGTGGTTTACGCAGCGCCGCGCCCACCGGCTGCCCCTCTACAACGACGCCGTCATGGACGGCTACACCGACGGGCAGTACACCCGCTCGCCGTTCCACCACGAAGTCACCACGCACGTCCGCATGTACGACCACCAGGGGCTGAGTGTGGATTTGCCCGGCGGCGAGGCGCTCGTCTGCCTCGCCTACGACCGCCCGGACTCGGCGCGGCCCGGCTGGGATCGGCTGGCCGTGCTGCGCGCCCTGCTGCCCTCGCTCCAGGCAGGCGTCGAGGGGCTGCTGCGGCTTTCCAACCACCGCCACGCCCTCGACGCCGTGGGCGAGGCCCTCGTGGCCTTCCACCCCGACGGGACGGAGATCCACCGCAACCGCGCCTTTCTCGACATGGCCGCCGCCGACCCCGAGGTGCGCCTGCTCGAAGCCGAACTGCTGCGCATGGCCGCCGACCTCAGGCGCTTTGCCTTTCCCCTCCGCCGCGATGCGGCAGGGCTGGCCTCGCCCGTCAGGACGGTTGCGACGCAGCGGGGCACGTACACGCTGCGCGGGTCGCTGCTGCCGCCCGGCGCCTTTACCTCCGAAGCGTCGTACCTCGTCGCCATCCAGTGCAAAGAGGCCCGCGCGCCTTTTCCCACCGCCGCCGAGCTGTGCGCCCGCGAAGCCCTCACGCGGCGCGAGGCCGAGACGGCGCTGCTCGTGGCCCACGGGCTGAGCAACGAAAGCATCGCCGAAAAGCTGTTCGTGAGTCCGCACACGGTGCGCCACCACGTCGAAAACGTCATGGCCAAGCTGGGCCTCACGGGGCAGGGGCGGCAGGCCGTCGCGCCCCGCCTCATGGGCATCGCCGCCCCCGCCCAGGCCTGACCCCCGCCACCCCCTCACCCGTTTGCCCGTGAAACCCTCCTCCTGGACCCCCACCCCGCTGCCCGACGCGCCTGCCGTGCTGGGCGCCCAACCCGGGAAGGCGTGGGCCGCCCTCGCCTCGGGCCAGGTGTTCCACGCCTCGGCAGACGGCCTGGACTGGACGCCGCTGCCGGGCGCGTCCCTGCCTGCCGAACCCATCGCGCTGCTGGCGACGACAGACGCGCTGCTGGCGACGACGGAGGCCGGCCTGTTCCGGTGGACGCCCGGGCAGTGCTGGCAGCTTTCGGCGCAGGGGCTGCCCGCAGACGACGTGGTGACGGCGCTTGCCGAGGGCGAGGGCGCCGTCGTGGCGGGCACGCTGGGCTCGGGCCTGTGGCGCTCGCGCGATGGCGGCGCGACGTGGCAGCCCTCGGATGCGGGGATGCCCTTGCGGGGCCACCGCCTGTCCATCTTCGCACTCGCGGCAGGCCAGCACGGCCTGTTTGCCGCCCACCCCCTCGGCCTCAGCCGCAGCCTCGACGGCGGCGCCTCGTGGCAGAGCGCCTCGTTCGGGCTGCCGCCCGCCGTGCCCATCAACGCCCTTTTCGGCGGCGCGACGCTGTGGGCCAGCGGCGGCGGCGCCATTTTCCGCTCGGACGACGGCTGCCGCTGGCGCAGCGTCTATGCCCAGGGCAGCGCGCCGCCGCTCGTCCTCATCGCCCGGGCGGGCACGACGCTCGTGGCCCGGCAGACCGACGGCACGCGCCTGTTCCACTCGCGCGACGGCGGCATCTCGTGGCAGACGTTCCACGGCGCCCTGCCGCCGGACACCTACGCCGTGGGCGGCGTGGATGCCGGCGGGGCGCTGCTCGTGGCCACGCTGCCCGGCGGCGTCTGGCGATGGGCCTACGCCGCCCAGCCGCCCGCCGCGCCGCCCATCGAGCTGCTGCCCGAGCGCGATACGGCGCCTGCCGACGTGGACATCGAGGTGCACGACGCGGCGGCCCACGTGGTGCTGTCCGTGCACGACGCGGCGGGCAGCGAGGTGATGCGCCTGCTGGACGGGCCGGCGCCCCGGGGCCGCTGGCATTACGGCGTCGGCGGCGCCCTTCCGCCGGGTTTCTACGAATGGCGCCTCACGGGCGGCGACACGCGGCAGGCGCGGTCGTTTCTGCTGCTGGGGTAGCGGTTTCCGCGCCGCCGCAGGCCGTGCGGAGCAGGGTACAGCGGTAGCGTTCCGCACCCGTAGGGGCGCAATTAATTGCGCCCCTACTCCTGGCAACCTCTCTTCCAGCCGGGCGGCGAGAGGGACAACGCGCGCCGCCGTGGCACGCCCTGATGCCCCGCGCAGACGGGGCGCGAAATGGGCAGATTGGCCTATGCGCGCCTACCCATCGCCGGGGGATTTTGGCAGCCCATCCAAACCCCCTTTTGCCATGCGTACCGTTTCCGCCTTTGCCCTTGCCCTCGTCCTGTTCGCCCTGCCCGCGGCGGGGCACGCCCAGATCACCGTCAGCCGCGCCGACGTGCTGGCCCAGCTCGGGCGCACGGGCACGGTGAAATCTTTCGAGGCCACGCCCAACGCCACCGCTTTCGCCACGCTGATGGCCCGCACGGGCGCCAGCCAGACGTGGGACTTCACCGCCCTCGCCTGGGGCGCAGCCGATGAGGTAAGCCTCGAACCCGCCGCCCTGCCCGCGCCGGGCAGCAGCGACCCGCACCTCGCCCAGGCCACCCACGTCCTCAAAAGCGGCCGCGCCGACTCGACGGGCTACCTCTACCAGCGCCTCACCAGCACCGCCCTCGAAACCCTCGGCGTGACGGGCACCGTGGTGGACGAAGGCACCGAGGTGCCGTTCATGATCAAGTTCGTGCCGCCGCAGGTCGAGATGCCGGTGCCGCTTACCGCCTCGTCCACGTGGAGCAGCGCGTACACCTACGACATGGGCATCGAAGGCTTCAGCCTCAGCTTCGACGAGCAGTCGGCGGTGGAGGGCTGGGGCACGCTGAAAACGCCGGACGGCAGCGCGGGCGCCCTGCGCGTGCGCACCCGCACCATTGCCCGCACCAGCTTCGACCTGGGCGGCAACACCATCGTGACGATTGACACGTCGTACTCGGTCTCGTTCATCACGCGCACGGGCCTGTCGGCCACGCTTTACCTGGCAGACGCCAGCGAGGTGGCCGACGCCGACTACAGCACGTTCTCGGGGACGGGCACCGCCGTCGAGGGCGGCGAGGCGCCCGCGCTGCCCGTGCGGCTGGCCGTCGAGGGGCCGAGCCCGGCGCGGCCCGGCACGGCCCTTACGGTGACCTTTGGCCTCGACCGCCCCGCCGCCGTCCGGCTCGACTGCTACGACGTGCTGGGGCGGCGCGTGGCCCGCATTGCCGAGGGCACGTACGGCGCCGGCCAGCACGCGGCCACGTGGCAGACCGATGGCCTGCCCGCCGGCCTCTACCTCGTCCAGATCAGCGCTGACGGCCAGAAGGCGACGCGCAGCGTCGTGCTGGCACAGTAACCCCCTCTCCCCCGCCCAGCCCGTCCACGCTCATGCACCGCCTCCTGTCGCGGGCCATCCTGCTGATGGCCCTGCTGGCCCCTTTCTGCGCCCCGACCGCACGTGGGCAGCAGCAACCGCGCGCCACGTTCGCGCCCAGCGGCACGGCCCTGCCCGCCCGGGCGGCGGTGCGCTACGCCCGCCCGCTGCCCGCCGCCGTGGGCCGCGCGTGGCAGGGCCGCGCCGACGTGCGGTGGGTGCTGGACGGGCGCGTGCGGCCTTTTCCCGACCCGGCGGGCCGCGCCATTCCCGTGCAGGTGGTGGGCGAGGGCACGGCGCGCGGCCTGACCGGCGGGCGCTGGCAGGCCGCCGAGGCCGTGGCGCCGGGCACCTACGTGCTGACGGGCAGCGCGGGCGCCGAGCGCGCGTGGCCCCTCGCCGGCGCGGCGATGGCAGCTCTCTCCAACCCCACGCTGGGCACCGTCTCCATCACCCCCGGCACCGTCAACACGGATAACGGGCCGGTGGATGTGGTGGTGGACGCCCAGCTCCTCGACGCCGTGGGCGTGTCCCAGGCGTCGTTCATCCTGACCGAAACCGGCTCGGGCGCGGTGCTTTTCGGCGCGCCGGCGCTGGCGTCGGGCACGGCGCAGAACGGCGTCTGGCGCGCCACGATAAGCGTCGGGGAGTTCGCGGCGCCGGGCGCGTACACGCTCAGCATTTTCGCCAGCAGCACGTCGGGCGGCTTTTCGTACCTCGAAACCTCGGCGCGCCTCACCGTCGCGGGCACGGGCGACACGTCGCCGCCCACGCTCAACGGCCCCGCCACCATCACGCCCGGCACCGTGGACCTGTCGGGCGGGCCGGCCACCGTCGCCATCCGCGTGCCCCTCGCCGACGCGCCCGCCGGCGTCTCCTACGTCGGGTTCTCGCTTGTCATGGGCGACGAGTCCATCTACGGCGGCCACGTCGAGCAGGTGTCGGGCACGGCGCAGGAGGGCGTCTGGGCCTCGACGGCCACGATTCCGCAGAACACGATGCCCGGCGTGTACACGCTCCAGGTGTACGCCTCCGACAATGCCAACAACGGCGAGACGTTCGTGACCGGCGCGACGCTCCGCGTGGGCGGCGGCGACACCCAGCCGCCCGCGCTCGTGGGCGTGCCCACCGTCAGCCCGCCCGCCGTCAGCCTGGCGCGGGCGGCGGCAGCCGTTACCGTCACGCTGCGCGCCCAGGACGACGACGCGGGCGTGGCGTCGGTGTCGGCGTATTTCAGGATGGGCGACGAGACGATTTACGCCGAGGCCGCGCGGACGGGCGGCGACGCCCGCGACGGCACCTGGCGCGCCCTTTTCGACGTGCCGCGCAGCACCCCCGAGGGCCGCTACACCCTCGTCGTCACGCTGGACGACGCGGCGGGCAACACGCGCACCATCGAGACGACGGCCACGCTCGACGTCACGGGCAGCGACGTGCTGCCGCCCGCGCTGACCGCCGCCATCACCCGCAGCCCCGCCGCCCTCGACCTGGCCGGCGGCCCGCAGACCGTCGTGGTGGACGTGCCCCTGCGCGACCCGTCGGGCGTGGAGATGGTGTACGTCCACCTTACCCGCGACGACACCACGTCGCTGGGCGGCGAGGCCACTCTGGTCTCGGGCGACAGCTTGCAAGGCGTCTGGCGCGCCCGCATTGCCGTGCCGCTCGCCACGCCCGACGGCCTGTTCGCGCTGCGCGTGCAGGCCCGCGACCGCGAGGACAACGACGGCTTTTTCGAGCCCGACCTGCCCGTCGCCATCACCGGCGGCGACCTGACGCCGCCCGCCCTCGACGGCCCCATCACCGCCGTGCCCGCGACGCTCGACCTGACGCCCGGCAGCGGGACGGCGGCGGTGCGCGTGCCCCTGCGCGACGCGCAGACGGGCGCCGCGCGCGTGTACGTGCGCCTGTTCAATCCCGACGCGCAGGTCGCCTTTGGCGCGTCGGCGCGGCTGGCCTCGGGCACGGCGCGGCAGGGCGTGTGGGAGGCCACCTTCGACGTTCCGCAGACGGCGACGCCCGGCACGTACCGCGCCGAAGTCCAGGTGGAGGACGTGGCCTACAACAGCGCCCTTTTCACGGCAGCCGGCGTGCTCACCCTCACCATCCACCTGCCCGGCCCGCCCGCGAGTCCCATCCCCGCCGACGGCGCCCTCGACGTGCCCGAGCGCCCGTACCTGGCCTGGCAGCCCGGCGAGGCGGCGCTGCGCTACGACCTCTACCTGTGGCGCGACGGCCAGCCCGAGCCCGCCACGCCCTTGCGCGCCGACCTCTCCGACCCCCAGCTTGCCCTCGCCGACACGCTGCCGGCGGGCACGCGCTACGCCTGGCGCGTGGTCGCCAAGAATGGCGCCGGCGCCGCCCCCGGGCCGGTCTGGCACTTCACCACGCGCCGCCTGGCGGATCTGCGCGTGGCGCGCGTCCAGGCGCCCGCCCGCGCCGAGTCCGGCCAGACCGTCGAGGTGTCGTGGACGGTCGAGAACCGCGGCGGCGCCCCGACGGACGTGGCGCGCTGGTACGACGGCATCTACCTGTCCACCGACACCCTTTTCGACGCGCCCCGCAGCGGCGGCGCCGGCAGCGTCGGCGACGTGCTGCTGGCGCGCGTCCAGAATGCGACGGCGCTGGAGCCGGGCAAGCAGTACCGCAACAGCACCACCGTCCAGCTTCCACGCCGCCAGTACGGGCAGCTTTACGTGCTCGTCGTGACAAACGTGGGCGCGGGCGGCGAAAAGCAGCGCGAGGCGTCGTCGGGCCTCGACAACGTGGGGCACGCGGCCACGCAGCTCGTGCTGCCGCCCGCGCCCGACCTCGAGCCCACCGCCCTCGTCGTGCCGCCGACGGTTTTCGCGGGCCAGCCTTTCAGCGTGCGCTGGACGGTGACGAACACGGGCGAGGGCAGCACCTACGGCTCGGCGTGGGACGACATCATCTACCTCACGCGCGACTCGGTGCTGGCCGTCGGACGCGAGATCACCAAGCTCCGCTACCGCCGCATTCTCAACATCAAGCCCGATAGCAGCTACACGCACGTCTATTCAATGACCCTGCCCGACTCGGTCGCGGGCCGCGTGTACGCCCACCTCGTCGTGGACGCGATGGACTACGAGTTCGAGCCGGGCGGCGAAACCAACAACACGCTCCGCACGCATTTCGACGCCGTCCTGACCCCGCCCGCCGACCTGACAGCCGCGATCCGCACGGCCCCCGCCGCAGGCGCCTCGGGCCAGTCCGTCAAGGTCGCGTGGACGGTGAAAAACGAAGGCGCGGGCACGACGACGACGTACTGGCGCGACGCCCTCTACCTCTCGCCCACGGCCACGCTCGACACCAGCACGGCCCGCCTGCTGGGCCAGTTCTACAACGTGCAGGCGCTGGCCCGCGACGGCGAGTACACGCAGGAAAAAGACGCGCGCCTGCCCGACGACGTGGCGGGCACGCACTACCTGTTCGTGGTGACGGACGTGGACAACCGCGTTTTCGAGCAGGTTTTCGAGACCAACAACCAGAGCGCCGCGCGCCCCATCGAGGTGGCCGCTTCGCCGACGCCCGACCTGGTGCCCGCGCGCGTGGACGCCCCCGCCCTTGCCACGGCGGGCGATGCCATTCCCGTTTCGTGGAGCGTGCGCAACGCGGGCGCGGCGCGGGCGGGGGCGGGCGCCTGGCGCGACAGCCTCTTTCTCTCGGCCTCCCCCACGTGGACGCGCGCGGGCGCGCTGCCGCTGGGCGTGGCGTACGCGCCCGACTCACTTGGCGCGGGCCGGACGTCGCTGCGCAGCCTGTCGGCCCCTCTGCCCACCGACCTGGCTGCCGGCACCTATTACGTGTACGTCGTGCTCGACGCCGGGCAGGCGCTCTACGAGCGCGGCGGCGAAGGCAACAACGTGGGCCGCAGCGCCGCCCTCACCGTCGGCGCGTACCCCAGCGTTGACCTGGCCGTCGTCGAGGTCGAGGCGCCCGCCCAGGCCGGTGCCGGGGCCGCGCTGCCCGTCACGTTTACCATTCGCAACGGCGGGGGCGGCGCCACCCTCGTGCGGCAGTGGACGGACGAGGTGTTCATCTCGCCCGTGGATACGTTCTCGACCGCCGCCCGCACCATCGGCTTTGCCCCTCACCGCGAGCCCGTCGCCGGCGGCGCGCAGTACACGCAGACCCTCCAGGCCCGCCTGCCCGACGACCTCGAACCGGGCCGCTACTTCGTGCTCGTCAGCACGACGTTCCCCGACGGCGCGCCGCGCAACAACACCCGCGCCTCTGCCGCCCTCACCGTTACCCTCTCGCCGCCGCCCGACCTGGTGGTGGCCGGCGTGACGGCGCCCGCGAGCCTCACCGCCGGGCAGCCCGTGACGCTCGCGTGGAAGGTGAAAAACGCCGGCACGGGCGCCACGCGCGACACGCTCTGGTACGACGGCGTCTGGCTCGCCCGCTCGGCCACGACCACCGAGGGCGCCGTGAAGCTGGGGCAATTCGTCCGCACGGCGGTGCTGGCGGGCGCGGGCGAATACACCGCGCAGGTAGAGGTGACGATTCCCTTCTACGCCGCCGGCGCCTACTACCTGTTCGTCAAAACCGACGACGGCGGGCGCATCTACGAGGCCAACCGCGAGGACAACAACACGCGCATCGTGCCCGTGCAGGTGGTGCTGCCGCCGCCCGCCGACCTCGTCGTGCGCGACGTGCAGGTGCCTGCCCAGGCAACCGTCGGCGAATACCTGACGGTGACGTACACGATTGAAAACCGGGGCGCAAACGTCGCTTTCGGCAAGATGACGACGGGGCTGTACGTCTCGCCCGACACGCTCTGGAACGCCGACGATGCCCTGCTCCTACTTGACGAGCAGCAGGTGAACCTGGCGCCCGGCGGCGTGCTGCGCGTCAGCAGCAAGCTCGACCTGTCGGCCCGGATCGCTGCCGACGCGGCTGTCGCCGCCGCAGGGGGGCAGCAGGCGACGGCGCCCCTGCCCGGCGTGGCGCCGGGGCGCTACCACGTGCTCGTGCGCGCCGACCTGCGCAACAACATCCGCGAGTCCGACGACGCCAACAACACCGCCGCCTCCGCCTCGACCGCCGACGTGACGGTGCCCACGCTGGCGCTCGGCACGCCCGTCACGCGCCGTTTCGACTACCGGCCCAGCTACTACTACCGCGTGGACGTGCCCGCCGGCCTCGACCTCCGGCTGACGCTTACGCGCAGCGCCGGCGTGCTGCCGGGCGGCGTGTACGTGGCGTACGGGCGCGTGCCCACGCCCAGCGACTACGACTATGCCGCCGCCAATGCCAGCGACGAGACGCGGCAACTCGTGGTGCCCTCGACGCAGGCGGGCACGTACTACGTGCTCGTGCGCGGCGAACTCATCTACTTCGACAACGAGACGTTTACGCTGCTGGGCGAGGCCCTCGGCTTCAGCGTGGCCGGCGTGTCGCAGCGGCGGCTGGGCCAGGGCGTCGTCACGACGCGGCTGACGGGCGCGGGCTTCCGCCCGGCAAGCCGCGTGGTGCTGCGGCAGGGCGCGCAGACGGTGGCCGAGGCCGCGGTGCAGCAGGTCGCCTCCACGACGGAGATGGTGGTGCAGTGGAACCTGGCGGCGGTGCCCGTGGGCCAGTACACCCTCGCCGTCCGCAACGGCGACGTGGAGGCCGTGCTGGACGAGCCCATTTTCGTCGAACCCGTCGTGCGCCCGCGCCTCGAAACCGTGCACGCGGCGCCCGGGCCGCTGCTGGCCGCCCGCCGCACCGAGTACGTGTACCAGTTCCGCAACACGGGCAACATAGACGTGCCCTTTGGCACCATCGTGCTCTCCGTCCCGAAAGGCACGGGCGTGGCCATCGAAACCGACAGCCGCCTGCGCACGCTCAAAGACCTGCGCGACGAGGGCGGCGTGGACGACGACGAGGAGCACCCGTGGTGGTTCGAGGGCGAGCGCGAGCGCATCATCCCCGTCTGGGTGCGCAACGTGGCCCCCGGCGAGCCGCTCGAAACGCAGCTTACCGTCGTGCCGCCCGCGCCCGGCACGCCCGGACCGCAGGAGTTCCCCGTCCGCGTGACCGTCAAGGTGGAGGACACGGAAACGTTCGTGGGCGAGCAGCTCCAGACGATTGAGTCGCTGCGGCAGACCGTCCTCCAGCACCAGGAGCGCGTCCACCCGCAGATTGCCGACATGGCCCGCAACCGCCGCGACTTTGCGCGCTACATGCTCGACGGCTTCCGCCGCACGGGAATGCTTGACGAGGGCGAGGTGGATAAGGCACTCGACCGCATCCCCGACATCCTGCCGCGCGGCGCGCAGACCATCGAGTACGGCGACATCCTCAAGAAAACCTGCGACGGCATCTTTTTCGTGACGGGCTGCGTGGCTTCCATTCTCGACTGCACGCCCGAGCTGGCCTTTATCCCCCTCTCGGCAGGCGCCAGCGCGGCCATGTGCGCCTTTGGCGTGACGGCAGGCTGCACGCCCGCGCTCGACAAGGCCAGCGACGCCAGCGGCATAGACCTGAGCCTGGCGGGCTGCATCGGCATTGCGTCGGCGCTCAACTGCATCGCCAAAGAAGTCGTCTGCAACCACCTCGTCGCCTCGCTCGACCCCAACGACATCGCCGGGCCGGAGGGCTGGGGCGACGGGCGATGGGTGCCGCGATCCCGGCCCATCCCCTACAAAATCCGCTTCGAGAACAGCGCCGAGCAGGCCACGGCACCCGCCCAGGAGGTGCGCATCAGCCTGCCCCTCGACGCCGACCTGGACGCGCGCACCTTCCGGCTGGGGCGACTGGGCTTTGGCCTGATGCAGTTCGACGTGCCCGAAAACGCCGCCTTTTACACCACCCGCCTCGACGCCCGCGACTCGCTGGGCGTGTACGTGGACGTGACGGCGGGCGTGGACGTGCAGGCGCGGCGCGCCTTCTGGACGCTGCGCGCCGTTGACCCGGCCACGGGCACGCTGCCTTCAAACCCGTACGTGGGCGTGCTCGCCATCAACGACAGCCTGGGGCGCGGCGAGGGCTTCGTGACGTTCAGCGTTCGCCCCGTTGCCGAGGCGGCCACGGGCACGCGCGTGGACGCGCAGGCCACCATCGAGTTCGACCTCAACGCGCCCATCGCTACGCCCGTCTGGACGAACACGCTCGACGCCGCCGCCCCGACGAGTCGCATCGCCGCGCTCGCCGGCCCGCCCGACGAAGGCCGCATCGCGCTTTCGTGGCAGGGCGAGGACGACGCGGGCGGCACGGGCGTGGATCACTACACGCTGTACGTGGCCGAGGGCGGCGAGGCGTTCCGTCCCTACGCGAGTGACCTCACCGACACGCGGTTCGTGTACCCCGGCACGCCCGGCGCGTCGTACCGCTTTTTCGTGCTCGCCACCGACCGCGCGGGCAACACGGAGGACGTGAAGGCCGAGGCGGACGTGGTCGTGACGCGCGCCGAGGCGCCTGCCGAGCTGCCGACGGCCTTCAGCCTCGAACCCAACTTCCCCAACCCGTTCTCGTCGGCGACGACGCTGCGCTACGCGCTGCCCGAGCCGGCCCTCGTCACGCTCGAGGTGTTCAACGTGGTGGGGCAGCGCGTGGCCGTCCTCGAAGCCGAGACGGCGCAGCCCGCCGGCTGGCACACGGCCCCGTTCGACGGCAGCGCCCTCGCCTCGGGCGTGTATTTCTACCGCCTCCACGCGCGGGGCACCGGCGATGCGCGCTGGCTCAAAACAGGTAAAATGGTGCTCGTCCGTTAAGATTCAGCATTGTGGACAGGTACCGGAAGCGCCCGGCTGTGGATGGCAGCCGGGCGCTTTTTTCGCGCCGCCCCACCCCGACACCCGCGGACGTGCCATGCGACCTGTGCGGACGTGCCATGCGACCTGTAGGGGCGTGCCGCGGCACGCCCCTACGCCATCGCGGCAATGCGCACGG
>CBDUCD010000024.1:0-16308 GCA_965365535.1 uncultured Rhodothermales bacterium
TGGACGTGCGCCACTTCTGCCGGAACAGGAAAAGGATGGCCGAGATGAGCGTGCCGGCGTGGCCGATACCCACCCACCACACGAAGTTGACGATGGGCCAGCCCCAGCCCACGGGTATGTTGTTGCCCCACACGCCCACGCCGTTATAGACCTGGTAGGCGAGCGAGAGCACGAGCACGCCCAAGAGGGTAAAGGCCACGCCAAAGGCGAACCACCACCCCAGGGGCGTCTTTTTCTCCGTGTGGTAGGAGACCAGCTCGGTGATGTCGTGGAAACCCAGGTCGCCCTTCACGAGCGGCTCGGGCGCGTCGTAGTGGGCGGTAAAGGCCAGATCTTTGTGATGCGAATCGCTCACGGACCGTTGCGGTTAAGGGGTTCGGGTCAGGAGTGGGCGGGGGCCGGCTCGCCCACGTCGGTGCGCTCGTCGGCGGGGTGCGGCTCGGCGTGCTCCACCGGCTCGAAAGGCGCCAGCCGGCTGTTGAGGTTGCGCACGCGCCCCAGGTAGGAGGTGCGCGGCTTGGTGCCCAGCTCGGCCAGCAGTTCGTAGCGGCGCGGGTTGCGCTTGGCACGCGAAACCGCCGAGTCGGGGTCGGCAATGTCGCCAAAGGTGATGGCGCGGGCGGCGCACGCCTGCTGGCACGCCGTCTGCACCTCGCCGTCGCGGATGTTGCGCGACTCGAGGATGGCCTGCCGGCCCATCTCGCGGATGCGCTGGATGCAGTACGAGCACTTTTCCATGACGCCGCGGAAGCGGACGGTCACGTCCGGGTTCTGCTGCATCTGCACCTCGATGGGCAGGTCCTTCGTCCAGTTGAACCAGTTGTAGCGCCGCACCTTGTAGGGGCAGTTGTTCGAGCAGTAGCGCGTGCCCACGCACCGGTTGTAGATCATCTGGTTGGTGCCGTCGGGCGAGTGGACGGTCGCCGAGACGGGGCACACGGTTTCGCAGGGCGCGTTTTCGCAGTGGACGCACGTCAGGTACTGGAACGCCATCCGCACGGTGTCGTCGTCCTCGTCGCCGATGTAGTAGCGGTCCATGCGCAGCCAGTGCATCTCGCGGCCCTTGCCCACCTGCTCTTTGCCGACGACCTGGATGTTGTTCTCGGCCTGGCAGGCCACGACGCACGCCTGGCAGCCCGAGCACGTCGTCAGGTCCACGACCATCGCCCACTGGTTGCGGTAGTACGGGTTGTCCTTGAAAAAGGGCTGGTTTTCGGCTTCGCGCTCGCTGCCCCACAGGGGCTCCTGGTTGTCCCACACGTCGCCGCCGGGCATGTGGGCCGTGTGGTGGTGGAGCAGGCTCTGGGGGTCGGCGCGGTAGGCGTCGAGCGTGGTTTCGAGGATGAGTGGGCGCCCTTCCATGGCGCCGTGCTCCTGCGTCGAGACGAGCAGGTAGCCCGTGTCCACCTTGCGCACCTGCGCGGGGGCAAAGGCGGCGTAGGAGGCCGGGCGCAGGGGCGCCACATTACGGCCCACGTCGTTGCCGATGGGGCCGTGGCCGTACACGTCGCTGGCGGCGGAGGTGTCGAAAAAGCTGAAAAAGCCGCGCTTGTGCTCCTCGCGCAGCCCCACGATGTCGCGCCCCCAGCCCAGGTTGACCGTGATGGCGTCGTCGGGGTGGCCGGGCTGAATCCAGACGGGAAGCTGCTGCGTGCGGCCTTCCACGTCCAGCTCGATCACGTCCGCGTAGAACTTGCCGGCGTCGTAGGCGACGTGGAGGTCGAGCCGGTCGGCCGTGGCGCGGCTCACGAGCGCCACGTTGTCCCAGACGAGCTTGGTGACCATGTCGGGCAGCTCGATCATCCACGCGTTGTTGGCGAACTGGCCGTCGAGCATTTTGGGGTCGAGGCGGAAGGCGACCTCCAGCTCGGCAGAGGCGGGCAGCGCGGGCAGCGCGACGGCGCCGGCGGCCAGGGGCACGGCGGGGTAGGCGGTGCCGGGCGCGAAGCCGTCGTGCACCACCTTGCGCCACGATTCCTCGAACGGCCCCGCAAGCTGGCCGCGCCACGTCTCGCGGACGAGGTCGTAGCCGCCCACGTCGGTGCCCGCGGCAAGCAGGTTGAGCAGTTCGATGTCGGAGTGCAGGTCGTTGCGCTCGTTCCCCTGGGTGGTTTTGAGGTTGAGCGGCGCAATCAGCGGCTGGATGACCGACAGCGTGCCGTCGTAGGCGCGCCCGTCGCCCCACATTTCGAGGAAATGCGTCGTGGGCACGTGCCAGGCGCACAGCACCGCCGTCTCGTCCACGTGCGTGCCGGCGTGGATGGTGTTGCGCACCTGCCGCAGCGCCTCGCCAAAGCCAAAGGCGCCGGGCGCGTCGTAGGCAGGGTTGACGCCCAGGATGAGCATGTTCTGCACGGCGCCCGCCTGCATGTCGCGCACGAGGGCGGCCATTTCCTGCGCCTGCGAGGCTTGGGGCGCCTCGCCCGTGTCGAGCATCTGCACGAGGCGGCTGCCCAGCGCGGCGTTGATGGCGAGGGCGAGGGCGTGCACCTCGGGCGGCTGCGTGCTGCCCGCCAGGACGACGCCGCGCGGCCCGGCAGCGCGCAGGTCGGCAGCGATGGCGTCGAGGAAAAGACCTTCGCGCTCGGTAAAGCTGGCCGCGCCGCCGCCGCCCACGCCCAGCCGCGAGGCGAGGGCCGCGCCAAAGGTGCCGATGGCCCCCGCGCGCATCCGCAGCCGGTGGTCGGCGGCGGCGCCCGTCGTCGAGTGCGTGCTCTCGACCACGTAAAGCCGGCTCATGGCGCCCGTTTCGGGGCGGCGGCTCTGGGCAAACGTGCGGCTGTTGACGAGTTCGTTGGGGTCGGCGGGGCTCAGAAAGTCGGCGTCGAGGCTGACGATGGTCTGGGCCTGGCTGAAGTCGTAGAGGGCGCGCAGCGGCCGCCCGGCGCCCATCTGGGCGCCCATCGCGGCGTTGTCGTCGCCCTCGGCGCGGTACGTGATCCAGCGCGTGCCGGGAAAGCGCGCCTCGAACATCCCCTGGAGCCGCGCCCGCGTGGGCGACGAGCTGGGCTCGGCGAGCACGACGAACGGCCCCTGAAGCCCGGCGGCAAACTGCACGAAATCCGCCCACGACTTCTCGTCGGCGCCCTGGCGCACCAGGCGCGAGCGGTCGGGGTCGTAGAGGTTGAGAATGCTGGCCTGCTCGTGCAGCCCGCTGGCGCCCTGCGAAACGGGGTGCTCGGGGTTGCCTTCGAGCTTGGTGGGGCGTCCCTCGTGGCTTTCGGCCAGCAGGGCGCGCACGTGGCCCCGGTGCGGCATCGCCGTCGCGTAGTACTGCGCGATGCCTTCGATGACTTCTTCGGGCTTGCGCGTGTACGGCAGGATTTTCTCGACGGGGCGGCGGCAGGCCGACAGGCCCATCAGGGCGGCGCCGGCGCCGGCGAGTTGCAGAAACTGGCGGCGGTTGGCCTGCGAGGGCGCCTCCAGGGCGCCGGGCGCAAACTCGGCGGCGTGGTGCGCGCTGAAATCAGTGGCGTTGCGGAGCTGCTCGGCGCTGCGCCAGTGGCGCGGCGTGCTGCGTTGGGGACGGGCGTCGCCCAGGAGGGGAAGTTCGATCATGTGCTGGAAAAAGCGAAAAGGAAGCCGCCCGGGGCAGCCTCCGTCCGGGTTCGCGACCGATCAGTAGTGGCAGGCCGAGCAGTTGGTGGGCGGCAGGATGCCCTCGGCCCGCACGCGCGCCAGGTTGCGCTCGACAAAGTCGGCAGGTTGCACGTAGCCCATCGCCGTGATTTTGTCCTGGGGGCGCAGGTAGAGCTCGGGCTGGCGGTGGCATTCCAGGCACCAGCCCATCGAAAGCGACGACACCTGCTGCACCACCTCCATCTCGTCAATGCGCCCGTGGCACGTCTCGCAGCCCACGCCGTTGTTGACGTGGATGGCGTGCGAGAAGTGCGCGTAGTCGGGCAGGTGGTGCACCTTGACCCACTCGATGGGGCGGCCCGTGGCCCAGCTTTCGCGCACGGGCAGCAGCTTGAGCGAGTTGACCTGCACCTGGTTGTGGCAGTTCATGCACGTCTGCGTGGGCGGCACATTCGCGTGCTGGGACACCTCGACCCAGTTGTGGCAGTAGCGGCAGTCCATGCCCAGCTGCCCGGCGTGCAGGCGGTGGCTGTAGGCGACGGGCTGCTCGGGGGCGTAGCCCACGTCGGTGAACTCGGGCGAGAAGTAGTACCAGATGGCCGCCAGGACCACGATACTACCCAGGCCAAGCCCGACAAGTGATACGATGGGGAGCGCGTTGGCGCGTTTCGAAAATAGTTGTGCCATGCGGGTCGTCCGGAGGGCGACAGGGGTGAGCGCGGGGCGGAAAGGTAAGCGAGACGCGACGGGCGCGTTTCACAAGGGACTGAAAATAGGGCAAAACGCCCGGCGCCGGGACGTGAAGCTCTCGTTTGTATGGGCCGGGCGTCGAGGCCCTTTTTACGCCGTCCGTTCCACGTAAACGGCCTCCAGGTGGAGGCTGCGCCGGTGGAAGCGCCACGTCAGCCCGGCGGCGGCGGTGGCCAGCCCCAGCACCAGCCCCATCCACAGGCCGCGCGCGCCCAGGCCCGCGCCAAAGCCCAGCGCGTACGCCGCCGTCAGCCCCACGCCCCAGTACGCGGCCAGCCCGATCAGCATGGGCACGCGGGTGTCTTTGAGGCCGCGCAGCGCGCCGGCGGCGGCGGCCTGGATGCCATCGAACACCTGAAACGCGCCCGCGATGCCCAGCAGCCCCACGGCCAGCTCGACGACGGGCCGGTTGGCGCCCCGGTCGCCATCCAGGAAAAGCCCGATAAGGGGGCGGGGAACCGTCAGAAACGCGAGCGCCGCCCCGCACATGAACACGAGCGCCAGCCCGATGGCCGTCAGCCCGGCGCGGCGCGCCTCGTGGCCGCGCCCGCCGCCCACGGCCTGCCCCACGCGCACCGAGCCCGCCAGCCCGACGGAGAGGGGCACCATGAACGTGAACGAGGCGCACTGGATGGCAATCTGGTGGGCCGCCAGGGCCGTGCCGCCCAGCGCCCCCGCCATGACGGCCGTGGCCGTGAACAGCCCCGCCTCGATGCCGAACGAGATGCCGATGGGCCACCCGACGCGGAACAGCTCGCGGAAAAACGCCGGGTCGGGGCGGCTCAGGTGCCGAAAGACGCCGTAACGCCGGAAAAGGGGGCGCGCCTGGGTGAAAAGGGCAAGCGCGGCGAACAGGTACCAGTACGACGTGGCCGTGGCCCAGCCCACGCCCACCGCCCCCATCGCGGGCACGCCGTAGCGCCCGTAGATAAAGGTGTCGTTGGCGAAAACGTTGACGGCGACGGCGCTGAGGGCGATCAGGGTGACGGGCGTGGGCTTTTCGAGGCCCTCGGCAAAGGAGCGCAGCACGCCGAAGCCCAGAAACGGCCCGATGCCCCACGCCACGGCCCCCAGGTATCCGCCGGCGATGGCCAGCACCCGGGGGTCTTGCCGCGTGAGGGCCAGCAGGGGCGCGGCAAACTGGAGCAGCGCCCCCGCCGGCAGCGCCAGCACGAGGGCCATCCACAGGCCCTGCCGCGCCGAGCGCGCCACGCCCTCGCGGTCGCCCGCGCCCGCCGCCTGCGACACCATCGGCCCGACGGCCAGCACCACGCCCAGGCACACCAGCGCCGTCGTGAAAAACACCGAGCTGCCCAGCGCCACGCCCGCGAGGGCCGTCGGCCCGAGCCGCCCCACCATGATGGTGTCCACGAGTCCGTTCGAGACCTGCGCGAGTTGCGAGACGACGATGGGGCCGGCCAGCACGAGGGTCGCGCGTACGTCCACGAGGGTCGCGCGCGCGTCGCGGGGCGTGGGCAGGTCGGGGTGTTGCAGCGGTGCGGGGGGTATCGCGTGGGAGGAGGGGCAAGGATAGGGCGGCTGCCGCACCGCGTTTCTATCGCCGGGGCGAAATCGGCAGGCTTTCACGCCCCGAGCGCCCCGCCCATCGGCCCCCCATCTCACCCTCGCTGCTCAGTACGCCGCTCCGGGGGCCTGCTGCGCGCTGCGTTGCGCTACGGCGTCCGCGAGGGCAGCGGTCTGCTGGCCGTTCTGCCGGGCCGCAGCCAGAAAAGGCCCGAGCGTTTCGGCGTGGGTGCGCAGCACCTCGGGCGCGGCCTCGCGCAGCACGACAAGTGCGTTGATGGTGCCGCTGCGGTTGTCGAGGTGCGTCGCGGCCACGTCGAGCACGTCCTCGACGAGGCGCGCATCGCCCGACCAGTGGCGCACCAGTTCGGTCGTGGCGGCGATGCGTGTGGCGCGCTCGGCGCTGAAAAGCTGCTCCACGAGCCCGGCGCGCTGCCGGTCGAGGGCCGTCAGCACCTGCTGCGCCGAGTCGCGCTCGGCAGGCGTGCCCTGCTCGCTGAGCTGCTCGACGGCCGCCGTGGCGCGCAGCATTCGGCCCAGCTTGAGCACCACGTCGCGGTTGACGAACGGCTCCATCGTGGTCAGCGCCAGGTCTTTGGTCTGCGGCTGGAGCAGGAGTGGGATGAACTGCTCGAAGGTCTGCGCCTCGGCCAGCGCCCGCTGCTGGTCGGCGATGCGCACCTGCCGCGTGGCCACCCACACCTGCATACACGACACGACGACGGCCACGACGGAGATGATGCCGGTGAGGCGGCTGGCGCGGCGCTGCTCGAACTCCAGCCGCTCGCGCTCGAAGGCGAGGCGCTCGGTTTGCAGCTTCTGAGCGGCGGCGTCGAGGTCGGTCTGGGTCATGGCGTTCAGGAGTTAGCCGGCTTTTTCGGCAGCGGGCTGCGGGTCGTCGGAGGCTTCGGGCAGGCTTTTTTCGCGCGGCTTGACGGTTGCGCGCACGGCCATGACTTTGTTGAGCACGTCGAACCAGAACGGCGCGCCCAGCGACACGGCGATGGCGGTGAGCAAAAGCCCGATGCCTTTGAAAAACCACCACCGCGCGTCGTCCAGCCGTCCGGGGCGGTCGGTGCGGCGGGCCGCCGGGTTGTCGTCGCCCCACCCCAGCGCGATGCCCAGCGCTTTGAGGGCGGCGACGTTTTCCTGCATCTGCTGCCGGTTGTGCGCGACGCGGGCCACGAGCGAATCGGGACTGGAGGGCGCGGGCGTTTCGGCGTCGCGGGCGGCGTACGTCTGCGCCGCCGTCACGAACACGGCCCGCAGCGCCTCGTCCTGACCAATCTGGCGCACGACGAAAAGCGCGTCGGCGTTGAGGATGACGGCCATCACCAGCCCGATGACAAACGCCACGCGCTGCGCGTAGCGCTTGTACCAGCCCGAGACGCGGTCCATGGCGGCGTAGTACCACGCCTCGATGCGGGCGCGGGCGGCGCCCAGGTCGTCGCCGGCTTCGAGCAGCAGGGGCCGCAGCGCGCCTTTGAGCCGCGCGTCGAGCGGGGCGGCGTCGAGGGCGTCCACCAACGCGGACGGCAGCCGCCCTTCCGCGCCGCGCAGCGCCGCCGCCTCGCGCAAAAGGTCGAGCACGACGTCGGTAAACGTGTCGGCGGGGATGTAGGACGGCTTGTGCGGAAGCTGCTGCGTGGTGGCGGCGGCAGCGGCGACGGGCGGCAGGCGGCGCTCGCTCAGCGAAAAACGCCCGCGTTTCAGGTTGAGCCAGAAGCGCAGCGCGAACGAGCGCGGACGGGTGCTGTACAGCCCCGAGACGAGCGGGTGCGCGTAAAAGGCGTGCGCCGCCCCGTCGCCCTGCGGGTCTTGCAGCAGCGCCCGGATGCCGTGCTCCAGGTATTTGCCGCGCATCCGTACCAGGTTCTCGAACGCCTCCACGGCTGCCGTCACGACCAGGCTCAGCAGCAGAAAAAAGAACGTCACCCCGATGGCGACATCCAGAAACTGGAAGCCCGACATGGCCGTGGGGCAGCCCGGCGGCTGCGTTCAGGAAACGTGCTCGAGGTAGCGGCTGAACACCCAGCCCTGCAAATCGGCCTGCCCGTCGAGGGGTTTGTTCACGTCCACGAACGACCAGTCGCCCTGCGTCTCGACGATTTCGACGATGGTGCCTTTGGGGAGGGGGCCGCCGTCGAGCTTGGGGAACTGCGTGCCCGCCCCCGTCCGGATGTTGAGCGTCACGACGACGCGGAAGTCCTCGGGCTTGTCGTCCTGCCGGCCCATCGCGCGGCTGCGGAACGAGGCCATCGGAAAAGCCGGGCCGGGATCGGTTTTGCGGCCGGGCGAGATGTCCTCGTGGCCCAGCACGTCTTTGAGGTTGTAGTGCGACGTGAGCAGGGCGGCAATCTGCACGGCGACCTCGATCTGCTCGGGCGTAAAGCGGTGCCAGGCCAGCATCCGGGCCGACGCGTCGTTTTTGTGGGCGGCCAGCAGCACGTCGTCCGCTTTGTAGAAGTCGCCGAACCAGGCGCGGAAGCGGTCGCCCGAGGGCGTCAGCAGGCCCGCGTTGTCCATCTCGATGCCGATGCTGAAGCGGTTCATGCCCTCCAGCCCCAGCCAGCGGCTGCGCCCGGCGTGCCACGCGATGCGGTTGAAAGGCACCATCTGCGTCACGCCGCCGTCGCGCCCGACGACGAGGTGCGCCGACGCGCTCGCGTGCGGGTTCTGGAACCACGAGATGGATTCCTGCGCGCTGCGCCCGGCGGTGTAGTGCATGACGAGGTACTGCGGCGTAAACACGCCACCCATGTTGCGCGTCGAGACGAACGGCACGGGCTCGCCACTGCTGCCGACGAGGCGGTGGTTGCTGATTTTCATGGCGGATGGGGGCTGGGGTGAAGGCGTACGTTACGCCACCGGTCAGACCATTGCAAGACGCCGCGCGGAGGCGTGGCCCCGTCGGCCCGCGTCAGTCCCCGGAGGGCACGAGCGGACTGAAATACAGCCCGAAGCGCGACAGCGCCGGGTTGCCCCGCCCGCGCTCGATCACGACGCGCACGCGGCGCGCGGTGACGGTGCCGGGCCGGTCGAGCTTTTTGTAGCCTACGGTCGTGCCACGCGCAATCTCCGTCCACCCGGACGCCGTCATCGCTTCGACGCGGTACGCCGCCACGCGCTGCCCGTAGGCGATGGGTTCGGCCAGTTCGATGACGTTGAAAGGCTGCGGGCGGCCCAGGTCCACCTCCAGCCACGCGCCCTGCACGCTGTCGTCCGTGGCCCAGAACGTGTTGGGGCGGCTGTCGAGGGCCTGCCGGGCGCCCCAGGCGGCGTTTTCGGCCCGCACGTTGCTGGCCGTCGCGGGCCGGAACGCCGCCAGGTCGTGGGCAAACATCTCGTCCAGCGCCGCCCGAAAGGCGTGCAACACGGCCACGTCCTCATCTGGAATGCGGCCCGCGCGGTCGGGCGGCACGTTGAGCATGAAAACGCAGTTGCGGCCCACCGAGGTGAAATAGGTTTTCAGGTGCCGTTCCAGCGACATGGGCGGCTCCTGGTCGGGGTGCCAGAACCAGGTGTGTTTCTCGGGGCGATTGGTGGTGTAGCATTCGTTTGGATACCAGCTTGGCCCCTCGAAGTTGATGCTCCAGTTTTCCTCGTCGGCAACGCCCGATTCGTTTCCCACCCACCGCACGTCCGTTCCGCTGATCGAAATGAGCGCGCCGGGCTGCCACTTTTTGACGATGGCGACGAAGCGCTGCATGTCGTACTCGCTTTTGGCCATGCATCCGCTTGTCGCATCGGTTTCGCAGGCGCCGTCTATCCAGTATTCGAATACCGGCCCGTAGGCCCAGCTTATTTCTTCCAGTTGTCTGGCGTAGTGCGCGTTGTAGGCCGGGGTGCCGTATTTCGGCTCGTGCATGTCCCACAGCGACAGGTAGAAGCCCAGCTTCAGGCCTTCGGCGCGCACGGCCCGGGCCAGTTCGGCCACCACGTCGCCCCGTCCGCCCTTCCACGGGCTGCTGCGCACCGAGTACGGGCTGTCCTCGGTGGGCCAGAGCGCGAAGCCGTCGTGGTGTTTGGCGGTAAAGATGAGGCCTTTGAAGCCGGCTTCGCGTGCCACGCGGGCCCACTGGCGCGTGTCGAGCGCGGATGGGTTGAACAGGTCGGGGCTTTCCATTCCGCTGCCCCAGTCCTTGCGCCCCCAGCGGTGCGTGGCGGGGTCGAAGGGGGCAAACGTGTGGAGGCCGAAATGCACGAACATCAGCATCTCCATCTGCTGCCAGGCCAGCTGCTGCGGAGACGGGACGGGCAGCACGGGCGCGATGGCGGGCGAGGCCCGGTAGGGCGTTTCTACCGGCTCGATGGGCGCGGGGCTTTTGTTTGCATCGGAATCGCAGGCGGCCAAAAGGCACAGGGCGCCGAGCAACCCCGGCAAAACAGGACACTTCATCAGTTGCAGAAGGGGTTGGCGTTGCCGAAAACGTCGCCAAAGATAGGGCGGCAGCCCGCCAAGACGCGGCGCGGCGCCCCCTACCGGCGTTTTGCCCTGCCTGCCCGCGCCGCCGGCGAGTCGCCTGCCCGCAGCCGTATTTTGCGCCCTTATGCGCGCCCCGATGCCTGCCTCCCCCGACGCCCCGGACGTGTCCGTCGTGATCGTCAACTACAACGTGCGGGCGTTTCTGGCGCAGGCGCTCCGCTCGCTGGGCCGCGCCTCGAACGGGCTGCGCGTCGAGATTTTCGTCGTGGACAACGCCTCGGCGGACGACTCGGTCGCGTACGTGCGGCGCCATTTCCCGCACGTCACCGTCATGGCCAATGCGGAAAACGTCGGCTTCGGGCGGGCCAACAACCAGGCCATCGCGCGGGCGTGCGGGCGCCACGTGTTCGTGCTCAACCCCGACACCATCGTCCAGGAGGACACGCTGCGCACCCTCGTCGCCTTTCTCGACACGCACCCCGAGGCGGGCGCCGTGGGGCCGACCATTCTCAACCCCGATGGCACGTTCGCGCCCGAAAGCCGCCGCTCGTTTCCCACGCCCGACGTGGCCCTCTACCGCATCACGGGCCTGAGCCGGCTGTTTCCGCGCAGCCGCCGCTTCGGGCGCTACAACCTGACGTACCTGCCCCGCGACCAGACGGCCGAGGTGGATGCCCTGTCGGGGTCGTGCATGATGGTGCGCCGCGCGGCTATCGTGGGCGAAGGGGGCGCCGGCCTGTTCGACGAGGACTTTTTCATGTACGGCGAAGACCTCGACTGGTGCTACCGCATCCAGCAGGCCGGGTGGAAGATTTACTACACGCCCGATACGCAGATTATCCACTACAAAGGCGAAAGCACCAAAAAGGGCGAGTTGCGCTACGTGCGGCTGTTCTACGGCGCCATGCTGCTGTTCGCGCAGAAGCACCTGGGCGCGGGCACGGGCGGCGGACTGCTGGGGGCGGGCCTGCGGGCGGCCATCGTGGGGCGGGCGGCAGTGGGCGTGGCCCAGCGGTGGACGGCCCGGCTCGCGCCCCTCGCCTTCGACCTGGCGGCGTGCCTCCTGGCCGTCGTCGGGGCACTCGCCGTGCGCTTCGAGGGGCAGCCGGGCACGCTGGGGCCGCGCTTTTTTCTGACCGTCGGGCTGCTGTTTTCCTTTCTCACGGTAGCGGGGACGCTGGCGTGGGGCGGCTACCGGCGGCTGCGGGCGTTGCGGCGGGCGCCTCCCGTGCTGGGGGCCACGGCGAGCCTGCTGGCCGTGTCGGCGCTGTCGTTTTTCGCGCGCGACCTGGCGTTTTCGCGGGCGGTGCTGGCGCTCGCGTACGCATTCGCGCTCGTGCTGCTCGTGGGCTGGCGCGTCGTGGTGCAGGCGCGGCGAAGGGGTACGGGCCGCGCCGTGTTCGTGGGGCCGCGCCACGAGGCCGAGACGCTGCGCGAACGGCTCGCCACGCACCCGCGCCCGCCCTTCGAGCTGGCCGGCTACGTGTTCGACCGGCACGGGCGCGGCCCCGTCCGCTACCTCGGGCCGCTGCGCAACCTGCGGGCGTACGTCCGCTTCGAGCGCGCCGACAACGTCGTCTTCAGCCCCGACGCGCTGCCGGCGTACGCCATTTTCGGCCAGATGCGCGCCCTCTCCGACCTGCCCGTGCAGTTCCGGATGATGGCGCCCGACGGCCCCTACGTCATCGGCAAGGCGTCCGTGGATGCCGTGGCCCTGGTCGAGGCCGAGGCGATTCTGGGGCGGGGCCGCAGCGCCGCCGCGCGCCGGGCTTTCGAGATGGCCGTGGCCCTCGCGCTGGCCTTTGTCCACCTGCGCGCCCGTCGCCGCGCCCCCCGCGACGCCCGGCAGGCCCGCCTGGCGGCCCTCGCGGCGCGCTGGCGCGACGTGCTCGCGGGCCGCGTGGCCGTGGTGGGCTACGACGCCGCCGACGCCTACCGCCCGCCGCCCGCGTGGGGCCTGCGCCCGGGGCTGGTGCAGCCGCCGCACGAGGGCACGCCCGAGAAGGCGTACGGGCATTATGCCCAGCACGAAAGCGCCCGCGTGGACTGGGCGCTGCTGCGCCGCCACGTCGCCGGAGGGTCGTGAAAAGGGGCAGCGCCCGGCGTGGACGCTGCCCCCTTTTTGGCACGGTGCCGGGCTACCTCAGCGCACGACCGTCACGCGCTGCACCTGCTGGAAAGAACCGCCCTCGGCCACCATCCGCACCAAGTACACGCCGCTGGGCAACCCGCCCGACTCGAACCGTGCCGTGTAGGTGCCCGGCGCCCGCACGTCGTCCACCAGACGCGCCACCTCGCGCCCCATCACGTCGAAAACCGTCAGGCGGACGTGGGCTTGCTCGGGCACGTCGAAGCGCACGTCGGCGGCGTCGCGCACGGGATTGGGGGCGGCGCCGTGGAGGGCGAACGCTTCGGGCAGTGCGGTTTCATGCGCCGCGCGGAGAGCGCCGCAGGATGAGCCAGTACAATACTGGACGGTTTTGGTAGGCGATGCGTTTTCGCTGCCGCGTGTGACATTCACCTTCAGTTCGA
The DNA here is from genome assembly GCA_965365535.1 of uncultured Rhodothermales bacterium. Lineage (GTDB taxonomy): Bacteria > Bacteroidota > Rhodothermia > Rhodothermales > BA12 > CBDUCD01. Next base: position 12,812 of record CBDUCD010000024.1, read on the forward strand.
CGCCTGTGGTGTTGGACATCAGGAAGCTGTAGGTTTTGGTCGTGATGCCGGTGTCGTACCAGGTAGAAGTGCCGAGCGTACGACTGTACCAGTGATAGGAAGCGCTGCCTGAGCCGCCGCTGTAGCTGGCGGTATATGTGCCTTGCTGCCGCCAGGTCAGCCAGTCAGGACCTGAAATCCAGGCCGTTAGCGGTGGCTGTGGGAGGCCAATAGCCGTGTATTCGTATCCTGCATCGCGCTCAAAAACAGTCGGATCAAACGGAAGCCACCGGTCAATCTGCTGTCCGAGCAGGTTTGTGCGCATGAAGTAGAAGTATGTTGTTGCGCTGTAGGATGTGGGGGAGACGGATTCTGAAATCCAGCGTTGTGCATTGTTTGGATTCGCAACGGACATACCTGACTCTCCAATGCTGAGCCATGCAATCGGGTTGCTCCCGTAAGAAAAGTTGCCAGAAGCGCTGAGTTTGTAAACGTCAACACCATAGTAAGTGCCTGATCCGAGGTCGGGCGCTGGGGAGTTAACAAACGTACGTGTTGTATTTGAGTAAATGCGGCTGAGTTGCGCCGGTCCGTGCGTGACGACGTTGGGAGCCGAGATGAATCGTAGTGCCTCGTATGCATCTACCATCCCATAGCCGATCTGCGAGTCAAAAATTGGGTAGTTCTGGGCCGTCCGCTTGATGATCTGCTCCAAGTCGTAGTTGCGCAGCGAAGGATTTTTCGCCAGCAACAGGCCAGCGATTCCCGTCACGTGTGGTGCGGCGAACGAAGTGCCTGTGTTGCTACCGTACGTGCCCCCTGATTGCGTGGAATAGACTCCCTCGCCCGGTGCTCCTACATCCGTGAACGATCTGACGCCAGTATCCCAGAAAGCTCCTCCATTCTGCGTCATGGCACCTACGTTCATCATCCAAGGGGCGATTTCGTTCGGGTAATTGGACGTTGCATTGGGGTTGCCACCGCCAGTCTGGTAGGGGTTAGCCTGCACGATTAGGACGTTGGCCCGGTACGCATTGAACAGCGCATTCGTGAGGAGTATGGAGCGGTCAACATAGCCCCAGCTATTGTTGATGGCTCGCGCGCCCGCAGCAACGGTGCGGTCGATGGACTGCGCGGTGTAAGTCAGGTCGAAGCTCGTGTTCTCTACATGAATGCGCGCATTCCAGTCTACGCCTGCTACACCGGTACCGTTGTTGGTTTTTGCTCCTATGATACCTGCCACCGCCGTCCCATGATTTGCGCCGGGCGTGGATGCGCCGGTGAAGCGGCCGTTGAGATCAGGGTGGTTGTGGAAGTCCGTCCCGGTATCCACGACGCCCAGCGTGATGTCTGTGCTGCCTTTCGATAGCTCCCACGCCTGCTCCGCGCGGATATCAGGTCCAACCGAATTCTTCAGCCCCCACTGCTGCGAGAAATACGGGTCGTTGGGCGTCACCAGTGCCGAAGGAATCATAAAACGTTGCGTGCTGAAAGAGAAACGCGCAGGCTCTGTGCGCGGCACGACGCGCTGGTTCTTCTCGGCATAGCGCACAAACGGCAGCCTTTCGAGATGCGCCACGACTGAATCGCGGTTGACGCCTTCAGGCAGCGTGATCACGAATAGTTTCGTGTAGTCCTGCGTCCGATATCGGCGTCCGTCGGCGAGTACGCGCAGCGTGTCGCTGCGGCGGAAGCCAGCGTAGCCTCTGGCCAGTTCACGCGCCTCGAAACGTTCCAGTACGCGGGCCAGTGCGGGCACGACCTGTGCTCGCGTTGCAGCAACCTTTACGAGATCGGGCGGCAGGGAAACCGCGTCGGTCTCGAACATGACGATGACCTGCCTCTCGAGGAGGTCTTCTTGCGGAGACTGTGCGGCTGCCGGCAGCGCGGAACCCGCGATCAGCAGCAGCGTGAGGGCAGCGCGGCACAGCGCTCCCGTAACGATCTTTTCCATGCTCGTGGAAGGTTAGGTCGTGGGTGGTGTATCGCCGTTGGCCTCCGCGTGCCTGCTCCTGCTGGTTTCTTGGCCGGAACCTGAGCAGCCACGGCGGAGGCCTCTTGGTTTCTATGGAAGGCTCCTCGCGTGTACCGGAGCGCCATGCGCGAGAGCCATGTCAGGGGACGCGCACAAGTCGGGTATCGGCACAGGCTTGCCTGCGAGCGAGTGGCGCGACCACGTCACCTGCCGCTTGGCCTGCCCGTCAATGCCGATGGCCCAGAGTTCCCCATAACCCGGATCGCGGTGGTGCTCGTAGTCCTTGTAGCCGAGCCGTCGGTAAAGCACCGTGTGGCTGTCGGGTGCCCACTGCGGCCAGTAGCCATGCTCGTCGAGCCAGCGCAACTGAGCGCCGTCGGTACGCACGATGCCGAGGCCTTCGCTGTAAGAGAAAAAGGCGATGTAGCGCCCGTCAGGGGAGACAGCGATATTGTCAATGGGATGTTTGAAGGAGCGAATGATGCGCACACGTGCTGTTGAGGTGTCGTATGCCACCAAGTGAATACTACCGCTCAAGTTTTCAAAGGCACCGTATGAAATTTCGTGACCACCGTGCATCCAGTCGAAGAAACTGACAGACCAGATGCGGTCGTAACCCAGTGCGTTCGGGCACTTGAAGCACTCTTCTCCTTCGATTGGCACATGCAGTTTCTTCTCGCTACCAATTCCATCACTATTTACGATGTGCAAGCCTCGCTGCTTTCGATCTGTAGTCATAGACGTTCCATACGCGAGTTGTCTCCCGTCAGGGCTCCAAGCGAAGCGCCACTTGTCGCGCGCGTCCGAGTGCGTCAACCTTGTCAAGTCGCTTCCATCGGGCCGGATCTTGTAGAGCACGTATTCCGTCGTGAAGGCGATCCACTGCCCATCAGGCGACCAACTCGGGTAAAAGATGCGATCTCCCAACTCCGCTTGGGTGATCACCTTCGTGAGTCCCGTTCCATCCAGGTGCAGCGTGTAGATGCCCGTCAGGTCGCCGCGATAGTTTCCCATCGAATCCAGCGGCTGATGGTGCACGGCCAGCAATCCTTGGGGCGACCATGAACCGCTGAGGTACTCGCCGGTCTCAAAGTAGACGGGGCGTATGCCGCAACTGCCCGACTCGGAGCCGCTCGGATCGGCATCGCAGGCTGCTAGGGCCGCTGCAAGAAGCGGAAGGAAGAGCATCCTCATGGCCACTGGTACACATGCCGTTACTAAGGGACACATGCATGGCGATAGTAAGGTGAAACGCATTCCCTGCCAAGACCCAATGCCCCCCCCCAATTGTAACGAAGCTGTGATCGAAGCTACTTTTCGTAAATCAGAGATTTTGCGCGTACTTATAACTGAATGGCATTGCTGCATTGAGCAGTCTTGGTATGTGATAGAACGCGCATGTTTCCATACGGGCACCGCAGGATATGCTATCTGCTGACAGCGCCAGCCAGCGCGCCACAGGCACCCGTTCAGGCTGTGGTTGCGGGCAGGCCCGCGGCGTCGGCGAGAAGGGCGTACGAGCGCAGCCGCGCCTCGGGGTCGT
>CBDUCD010000025.1:0-15940 GCA_965365535.1 uncultured Rhodothermales bacterium
CTTTTCGATCTGCTCGTCGAGCAGAAACGAGTTGCGGATGGCGCTGAGCGCGAGCCCGCCGATGGCTTCGAGCAGGCTAACGTCTTCGGGGCCGTAGGGCTGGCCCGTCAGGCGCGGCCCCAGCCCGAGGATGCCGCACGTCTGGCCCTGCTGCTGGAGGGGCAGGAGCAGCACCAGCCCGTGCGCCTGCAGCCCGGCCACGTCGCCGGGCCATTCGTGGCCGGCGTGGAGGGCGGCGTCGAGGGTGCAGAGGTGGTTCAGCGCCACGTCGTCCACGGCGTCGTCGGGCACGCCGCGCCCGGCCACGACGGTAAAGCCGTTGTGCTGCCCGGCGCCGTCGGGGCGCTGGACGATAAAGAGGTGGCGGCTGGCAGCCATCTGGCCCATCAGCGTCAGCCCCAGCAGGCGCGCGTGCTGCGCCCGGTCGGTCGTGCCGTTGAACTGGCCGGACAGCTTGAAGAGCAGGTCGAGCTGCTGGATGCGCGCGTCGAGGTCGCGGTTGGCGGCCCTGAGGCGGTCCACGGCAAGCGAGTTCTGCACGGCAGGCGTCGTCAGGCTGACGAGGGTGCGCAGGAAACCCAGCGCGGCCTCGTCGAAGGGCTGCCCGTCGAAGCGGCGCCCCAGCGCCAGCAGCCCGATGGTTTCGACGCCCACGCGCAGCGGCAGCGCCAGCCCCAGCCCGTGCCGGGCGAGGGCGGGCGGCATGTCCTGGCCCTGCACGCCCTCGCCCACGTCGAGCGGCCCGCGCGCCACGGTTTCGCCCTGGGCCAGCGTGGCGCCGCCGCGCGCCGCGGCCACGCACCACGCATCCCCGGTTTCGTCGCGCAACAGCACCATGCCGCGCGTGACGAGCACCTTGCTCATGGCCGTCAGCAGGAGGTTGCCGAGGATGAAGTCGCGGTCGAGCGACGAGGCGAGCAGGCGCCCCGTCTCCTGGAGCGCGCCCAGGTCGTAGCGGTCGGTGCGGAGGGTTTCGGGGATGGGGTGGGGCATGGGGCGCGGGCTACCGGACGGGCCGGAGCAGCAGGTGGTGAAAGTCGAAGCTGAAGTCCGTGGCGGGCGAGACGGCCTGCATCCGGGCCTCGCCCACCTGCCCGTCGGGCGTGAGCGTGAACGTCACGAAGGCGTCGGCGCGCAGGCTGCGGTCGCGCCAGCGCGCGACGAACGTGTCGTACTGCCAGTGCTCGAGGTCGCCGACGAGGGCGGGCGTGTGCCCGAAGCGCATCACCAGGCCGCCGTTTTCCTGCGCGATGGCGATGTCGCCGTACCACGCGTCGCGGTAGAGCCCGGCGTACTTTTCGAGCGGCAAATGCGGGCGCGAAAGGCTGTCGCGGGCCGCGGCGATGCGGGCATCGTCGGCCTCGGTCTCGGCCAGATTCCGGCGGTAGGACGTTTCGAGGACGGCCAGCCAGTCCGTATCGTCGGCGCCCAGGTAGGCGTCGAGCACGTGCTGGGTGAGGGCGGTAAACGCCTCGCCCGCCTCGGCATTCGTCAGCACGGCGATGCCCAGCTTCAGCTCGGGCACGAGCGTCACCTGGGACACGTAGCCGGGCAGGCCGCCCGTGTGCGAGACGATTTTGCGGCCCCGGTAGTCGCGCACGCCGAAGCCGAGGGCGTAGCCGCTGAAATTCGCCTGCCGGGCGCGCTGCTCGGCGGGCACGCGCCCCGGGCGGATGGGCGTCACGATGCTCCACAGCTCGTCCGTCGTGCGGGGCGCGAACAGGCGCCCATCGCCCGCCACGCGGCCCGAGTCGAGCAAAACGGTCATCCACCGGGCCATGTCGGTTGCACTCGCGCTGATGCCGCCGGCGGGGTTGGTGTTGCTGATGACGAAAGGCGGCACGTACTGCACGCGCCCCTCGACGCGGGCGTGGGTGCGGGCCACGTTGCCCGTCTCCTCGGCGCCGGCGCGCAGCGTGGCGTCGGCCATGCCCACTTTTTCGAGGATGCGGCGCGTCACGAAGGCTTCCCACGTCTCGCCCGTGACGGCTTCGATGAGCTGTCCGGCGGCGGCGTAGAGCACGTTGTCGTAGGCGTAGGCGCTGCGGAAACTGGTTTCGAGGGGCAGGTAGCGCAGCTTCTCGACAATCTCGGCGCGCGTGAACGTCGAGCCGGGCCACCACAGCAGATCGCCCGCGCCGAGCGGCAGGCCGCTGCGGTGCACGAGCAGGTCGCGCACCGTGAGTTCGCGCGTGACGTACGGATCGGCAAGGGCGAAGCCGGGCATGTACCGAACCACGGGCGCATCCCACGCCAGCTTGCCTTCTTCGACGAGCAGGGCCAGGGCCGTGGCCGTGAAGGCTTTGGTGTTGGAGGCGATGCCGAAGCGCGTGTGCGCGTCCACGGCGCCGGGCGCGTCGAGGCTGCGCCTGCCAAACCCCTCGGCCACGACGGTCTGCCCGTCTTTCACGATGGCGACGGCGAGGCCGGGCACCTCGAACGCTTCGCGCACCCTTTCGGCGTACGCGCCCAGACTGCGCACGGCGGCGGGCTGGGCAGCGGCTACGTGGACGGCAAACAGCAGCAGGACGGGCAGCAGGCGCGTTTTCATGGCAGCAGGGGCTGGCGGGGAAAGGCAAAGGTAACTGCGCCCGCCCCCCGCCGCTACGCCTCGTCGAGGTGAACCACCTCGGCGCGCTGCGCCCGCCCGCCCTCCACCCACAGCCGCACGCACGTCTTGACCTGGTGGAAGCCGTGCTGCCCCGCCGCGCCGGGGTTGACGAACAGCATCCCGCCGAGGGTTTTGACCCGCTCGACCTGGAGGATGTGCGAGTGGCCGCACACGAACACGTCCGGCGGATCGGCGGCGAGGGCCTCGCCCATGCCGCGCTGCCAGCGTCCCGGTCGCCCGGCGATGTGCGTCATCCAGAAAGAAACGCCTTCCGCCCTGAACCGCTGGTGTTCGGGCACGCGCCGCCGCAGCGCCGCCCCGTCAATGTTGCCCCAGACGGCGCGCGTGGGGGCGAGCCCTTCAAGTTTTTCGAGCACCTCCTCGCTGCCGATGTCGCCCGCGTGCAGGATCAGGTCGGCGTCTCCCAGAAAGTCGGGCAGCGCGGGGTGGAAAAAGCCGTGCGTGTCCGAGACGAGGCCGATGAGCATTCGGGGTGTTGAGGTTGCGGGGTGGTGGGTAAAGCGTGGCAACGCTGCGCAATCCCTTGCCCTTCCGCCCCTTGCGAGATGGTGCAGGCGAGGGCCTTTTATCCGGGGATTCGAGGGGCTGGCAACCTCCAATCCACCACGCCACGCGACCCACTACCTCGCCCGCTCGCCCTCTATCTCAGCATGAGCGAGACGCCCAGGTGGGGGCGGGCGCGGGGGTGGCCTGCTGGCGTCCACTGGGCGAGGGGCAGGTTGAGAAAGGGCGTCAGCCGGAACGTGGGGCGGCTGTACTCGAAGCCCGGCCGCAGCCAGATGACGCCGCCGCGGTAGTCGTCGCGCTCGGCATCGAGGGGCGCGGCCCCGTCGGCGCGCGGCGCCGTCAGGTCGCCCTGCAAACCCGCCTGGTGCACGCGGTACTGGCCCCGGTCTGCCACCAGGCCCGCGTAGAACTTGGTGCCCGACGGGCTCAGGTGCAGGCTGTAATTCATCATCAGGTGGACTTCCCAGCCCAGCGCGCGGTTGTAGCTGACCTCGTAGGTGCGCGTCGTGGCGGGCGGCAGGCCCTCGCCGCCTTCGGGCAGCGGTAGCGCGGGCAGGTACTGGCGGTAGCCGCGCTGCACGCGCCGCACGCCAATGGCGAAGTCGGACGAGAAGATGGGCGAGAGCAGGCTCGACGCCACGAACGCGAGGTCGGCCTGCGGAAAACCCAGCCGCCCGTCGGAGTCGGGGTCGAGGGCGAGGCGGAAGGCGTAGTCGTCGAAATCCTGGGTGTGGTGGTACGTGAGCACCACCCAGCTCCACGAGAGGGCGCGCCCGTTGCCCGAGGCGTCCACGATGGCGCCGGCGTCCAGGTGGTCGGTGAGTTCGTAGTCGAGGCGGAGGGCAAGGCCGAGCGGGTTGGCGTCGAGCGTCGGGTCCTGCCCCTGCAACTCGCCAATGGGCCGGTACGACACCTCGCCCGTGAGGGCGTAGCCGTCGTAGAAAGGCCGCCGCGCGCTTTCGTTGCGGTAAAACGGGTCGTAGCTCCGGTAGGGGCGCTGGGCGGCGGCAGGCGCGGCCACGGCGCACAGCGCTCCCAGCACCAGCAGGCGTCGCAGTTGTGCCATAGAACCCCCGGGAGTGGTTTCGCAGATGGTGACGCCGCCGCACCCGTCTCATCGAATCTACACAAAGCCGCGCCCGCCCGCTACCCACCACCCCGGGATTCGTTTCCCCGCAGGCCCCGTATGTGCCTGACAATCCACCACCTACGCTACCGCGTCACCTCGAACTGCCGCAGCGCGCGGATGGCGGCCTCGTCGCCCGAGAGGCGCTGGGCGCGCTCGACGAGTTCGCCCAGCTGGGCGTCCGTCAGCGGGTGGTCTATGGCCGAGATGTCGTAGGCGATGCCGAGCTTGGGAAAGTCGCGGTGGGACGACTGGAGGTTGCTGGCGCCGGCGTCGTAGATGGCGTCGGAGATGGCTTTTTTGGTGCCGCGCGCGTCCGAGTGAACCACGGTGAGAGCCCAGTAGGGCGCCTCGGCCTCGACGCCGATGGTCTGGCGCGGCGCGAAAACGGTGTCGCGGACGGTGCCGTAGCGGCTGAACAGGCGCGTGGTGCCGGCCATGTGGGCGGCAATGCGGGGCTGGGCCTCCTCGGTCGCCGCGCCAATGTGGGGCGTCGTGACGACGCCCGAGATGTCGGCGTAGGGGTTTTCCCAGTCGTCGGCGCTGGAGCCCGGTTCGTCGGGAAACACGTCCACGGCGGCGGCGCGCACGTGGCCTTCCTCGATGGCGCGGCGCAGGTCGGCGGGGCTGTAGAGAAAGCCGCGCGCGGCGTTGAGAAACAGGCGCGGGCTGTTGGCGGGCTGCGCGGCGGCAAGCTGCGAAAAGTGCTCGTACGTCACGATGTCGCGGTTGGAGTTGCCCCGGGCGTCTTCGGCGGAAACGTGGAGCGACACGACATCGGCCTCGCGGAAGGCTTCGACGAGGGTGCGCGAGGGCGTCCAGCCCAGCGCGACGCCCACCTCGCGCGCCACTTCGGCGGTGTCGTAAAAGCGGATCTGCATTCCGAAGCCCTCGGCCAGCTGCGCCACCTGCTTGCCAATGTTGCCCAGCCCGACGACGGAGAGCACCTTGCCTTTGAGTTCGTAGCGCTGCTTCGAGTCTTTCGTCCACAGGTGCTGCCGGCCCGCCTCGTTGGCGTGGAAAAGGCGGCGGGCCAGCCCGATCATCTCGCCCATCACCATCTCGGCCACGCTGCGCCCGTTGGAAACGGGGTCGTTCATGACGAGGACGCCCTGCCGCGCGCAGGCTTCCTTGTCAACCGAGTCGTCGCCGATGCAGCACAGCATAACGGCGGCCAGGCGCTCGGAGGCCTGGAGCACGGCCTCGTCCACCAGAAAGCGCGAGCGTTTGAAGATGAGGTCGTGCTGCCCGTCGCGCAGGCGTTCGAGGACGAAGTCCACGTCCTGCGTCGCCTTTTCGGGCAGGCGCTCGGGTTCGATGCCCTGCTCGCGCAGGTAATCGTCGAGGCTGGGGTGCGGGTTTTCGAGCACGAGGGCCCGCTGAAACTGGCTGTTGAGGCGGCGCACGGGGGTGGAGGGTTTGGGTGGGCTGGAGGGTTGGGTTGGCCGGGTTGACTGGGTGGTCGGGCTGGCCATCCATCAACAAACCTGCCCGCTACCCGCCGAAAACGGGGCCGAGGTACTGGGGCCACAGCATCAGCACGAGGATGACGGCCCACGTCAGGTGCGCGATGCCCATCCACATGCTCATCCGCGCCGGGCGGGCGCCGTCGGCAAGCCCTTTCCAGACGCGCGCGATGCCGAAAAACTGGACGGCCAGCAGCAGCAGGGCAAGGGTGATGCTGGTGTGGTACTCGGGGCCGTAGCCGGCAAAGCCGCGCCCATCGGCCAGCATGGCGCCCACGCCCAGCAGGGGCAGCGCGACGGCCAGCCCGTTCATGACGCGCACGGCCACGTCGCCCTGCGCGCGCACGCCGGGCACGCCCGCCAGCCGCACCAGCACCTGCAAACGCACCGAGTACGCCAGCCACGCGGCAGCCACGACGATGTGAAGGAAAACGAGAATGCCTTTCAACGCAATCATGCAGACGGGGGGTTGGTGGACGGGCAAGATACGCCGGTGCCCCCTGCGCCCCGGCGCGGCCCGCCGGCAATCCCCACACTAAAAAACCCCGGCCTCTCGCGCGAGAAGCCGGGGTTTGGGGATGCGCGGGGTTTCCGCTCAGGACGCCGCCGCCACCGAAGAACCGTCTCCCGACGGCCCGCCGGCGTTCTGGACGGCGGCTTCGAGGGCCACGAGTTCCTGGCGCGAACCCACGATGAGGTCGCGGAACTGCCGCTGGCCCGTGCCCGCCGGGATGAGGTGCCCCACGATGACGTTTTCCTTGAGGCCGTAGAGCGGGTCGCTCTTGGCCCGGATGGCCGCGTCGGTAAGCACCTTCGTGGTTTCCTGGAAAGAGGCCGCCGACACGAACGAGTCGGTCGAAAGCGCGGCCTGCGTGATGCCCAGCAGCTGCGGCTCGGCCACGGCAGGCTGCGCCTCGCGCACCGACACGAGCTTCTTGTCGTGGCGCTTGAGCTCCGAGTTGAGGTCGCGCAGGCGGCGGCTGTCCAGGAGTTCGCCCACGCGCAGCTCGCTCTCGCCCTTGTCCACGACGACGTACTGGTCGAACAGCTCGTTGTTGAGGTCTTCCATCACGAAGCGGTCCACCATGTCGCCTTCGAGCAGAATCGTGTCGCCCGGGTCGCCCACGAGCACCTTCTGCATCATCTGGCGCACGATGGCCTCGATGTGCTTGTCGTTGATGCCCACGCCCTGCAAGCGGTACACCTCCTGGATTTCGTCCACCAGGTACTCCTGCACGGCGCGGGGGCCGAGAATGCGCAGGATGTCCTGGGGCGCCACCTGCCCATCCGAAAGCTGATCGCCCGCGCGGACGAAGTCGTTTTCGTGGACGAGGAGGTACTTCGAGAGCGAGACGAGGTACGTCTTGGCCGTCGAGCCGTCGCGGCTGGTGACGATGACTTCCTGGGCGCCGCGCTTGCGCCCGCCCAGCGACACGACGCCGTCAATCTCGGTCACGACGGCGGGGTCGGTGGGCGTGCGGGCCTCGAAAAGCTCGGTCACGCGCGGCAGGCCGCCCGTGATGTCGCGCGTCTTGGCGCTCTGGCGCGGAATCTTGGCCAGCACCTGCCCGGCCTGCACGGCGTCGCCGGCGTCCACCTGCAGGCGGGCGCGCACGGGCAGCGTGAACTCGCGCGCCGTGCCGCCGTCGGTCGTGATGACGAGGGCGGGCGTCACGTTGCGCTCGCGGCTCTCGGTAATGACCTTTTCGCGGTAGCCCGTCTGCTCGTCGCTTTCCTCGCGGAACGTCACGCCTTCGAGCAAATCCTGGAACCCGACGGTACCCGACACCTCGGACAGGATCACCGAGTTGAACGGGTCCCACGTGGCCAGCGTCTGGCCCTTTTCGACCGTCGCGCCGTCTTCGACGAGGATTTCGGCGCCGTACGGAATCACGTGCGAGATGAGCTGGCGGCCCTGCTCATTCGGGTCCATGATGCGCACCTCGCCCTGCCGCGACAGCACGATTTCGCGCGCACCTTCGCCGTCGTCGTAGCTCGTCGTGCGGACGTTCTCGAACTGCACGACGCCCGCGAACTTGGTCGAAACCGTGCTCTCGGCGCCGATGAGGCTGGCCGCGCCGCCGATGTGGAAGGTGCGCAGCGTAAGCTGCGTGCCCGGCTCGCCGATGGACTGCGCCGCAATCACGCCGACGGCCTCGCCCGGCTCGACGAGGCGCCCCGTCGAGAGGTTGCGCCCGTAGCACAGCGAGCACACGCCGCGCCGCGCCTCGCACGTCAGCACCGACCGGATTTCGACTTCCTCGATGCTCGTCTCCGAAATGCGCCGCGCCTTTTCCTCGTCAATCATGTCGTTGGCCGCCACGACGAGTTCGTCGGTCTGCGGGTCGCGCACGTCGTGCACGGACACGCGCCCGAGAATGCGGTCGGCGAGGGGCTCGACCACGTCCTCGTTGTCCTTCAGCGCGCCGATGTTGATGCCGCGCAGCGTGCCGCAGTCGTGCTCGGTAATGGTCACGTCCTGCGCCACGTCCACGAGCCGGCGCGTGAGGTAGCCGGCATCGGCGGTTTTGAGGGCCGTGTCCGCCAGGCCCTTGCGGGCGCCGTGCGTCGAGATAAAGTATTCGAGGACGGAGAGGCCTTCCTTGAAGTTCGAGATGATCGGGTTCTCGATGATCTCACCGGCGGAGCCGACGAGGCTTTTCTGCGGCTTGGCCATCAGGCCGCGCATCCCGCCCAGCTGCCGGATCTGCTCTTTCGAGCCGCGGGCGCCCGAGTCGGCCATCATGTAGATGGCGTTGAAGCCGTCCTTGTCGTTTTTGAGCGTCTCGAAAAGCACGTCCGAGAGCCGGTTGTTGGTGCGCGTCCACAGGTCAATGACCTTGTTGTAGCGCTCGTTCTCGGTGATGAGGCCCATGGACCACGTCCCGCGCGTGTCCTCGACTTCCTTGTTGGCCGTGTTGATGAGTTCCTGCTTGGCGTCGGGCACGACGATGTCGGCCAGGGCGAACGTGAGGCCGCCTTTCGTGGCCTGCTCGAAGCCCGCCCGCTTGATGTCGTCGAGAAAGCGGGCCGTGTGCTCGAAGCCCGTGGCCTTGAACACGCGCGAGATGATGGCGCGCAGGTTTTTCTTGGTCAGCACCTCGTTGATGTAGCCCACGCCCGGCGGCACGACCTCGTTGAAGAGAATGCGGCCCATCGTGGTCTCGATGCGCTGCCCGTCGGCCAGGCGGAGCGTGACGCGGGCGTGCAGGTGCACCTTGCCCTGGTCGTAGGCCTGCCGCGCCTCGGCCATCGAGCCGAAACGCATCCCCTCGCCCATCTCGCCCGCGCGCGACTTGGTCATGTAGTAGAGGCCCAGCACCATGTCCTGGCTGGGCACGGCAATGGGGCCGCCGTGCGCCGGGCTCAGGATGTTGTGCGAGGCCAGCATCAGCACCATCGCCTCCATGCAGGCGTCGTGGCTGAGGGGCACGTGGACGGCCATCTGGTCGCCGTCGAAGTCGGCGTTGAAGGCCGTCGTGACGAGCGGGTGCAGCTGGATGGCCTTGCCCTCGACCAGCACGGGCTGGAACGCCTGGATGCCCAGCCGGTGCAGCGTCGGCGCGCGGTTGAGCAGCACGGGCCGCCCCGAAATGACTTTCTCCAGGATGTCGAACACGTCGGCGGTGCGCCGGTCCACGACCTTTTTGGCACTTTTGACCGTCTTGACGATGCCGCGCTCGATGAGCTTGCGGATGATGAACGGCTTGAACAGCTCGACGGCCATCTCCTTGGGCAGGCCGCACTGGTGCAGCTGCAACTCCGGTCCGACGACGATGACGCTGCGGCCCGAGTAGTCCACGCGCTTGCCCAGCAGGTTCTGCCGGAAACGGCCCTGCTTGCCCTTGAGCATGTCGCTCAAAGACTTGAGGGCGCGGTTGGAGTCGCTGCGGACGGCGTTCGCCTTGCGGCTGTTGTCGAAAAGCGAGTCCACGGCTTCCTGCAACATGCGCTTTTCGTTGCGCAGAATCACCTCGGGCGCCTTGATGTCGATCAGGCGCTTGAGGCGGTTGTTGCGGATGATGACGCGCCGGTAGAGGTCGTTGAGGTCTGAGGTGGCAAAGCGTCCGCCTTCGAGGGGCACGAGCGGGCGCAACTCGGGCGGAATCACCGGAATCACGCGCAGCACCATCCACTCGGGGCGGTTCTCCATTTTGCGCTGCGCCTCGCGGAACGCCTCGGACACCTGGAGCCGCTTGAGGGCCTCGGCCTTGCGCTGCTGGCTCGTCTCCGTCCGGATCTGAAAGCGCAGCTCGGTCGTCAGCGTGTCGAGCTGGACGCGCTTGAGCAGCATCTCGACGGCCTCGCCGCCGATCTTGGCGACGAACTTGGCCGGGTCGTCGTCGTCGAGCCGGTGGTTGTCCTCGCGGATCTGGTAGAGGACGTTGAAATACTCGTCCTCGGTCAGCAGCTGGTTGGGTTCGATGCCCAGCTTGTCGGCCTCACCGGGCTGCACGACGACGTAGTTCTCGTAGTACACGACCTTTTCCAGGTCCTTCGACTTGAGGCCCAGCAGGTGCCCGATTTTGTTGGGCAGCGTCTTGAAGTACCAGATGTGGACGACCGGCACGCTCAGCGTGATGTGGCCCATCCGCTCGCGCCGCACCGACTTCTGGGTCACCTCGACGCCGCAGCGGTCGCAGATGATGCCCTTGTAGCGGATGCGCTTGTACTTGCCGCAGTGGCACTCCCAGTCCTTGACCGGGCCGAAAATCTTCTCGCAGAAAAGGCCCTCCTTCTCCGGCTTGAACGACCGGTAGTTGATCGTCTCCGGCTTGAGCACCTCGCCGTAGCTCTTCTCCAGAATGCTTTCCGGAGACGCCAGGCTGACGGTCATCTCGGAGAAGTTCTTTTTGATCTTGGGCGTCTTGCTGTAAAGCATTGGGTTATTTGTCATTGGCCATTCGTCACTCGTCATTGGCCACGGTGGAGAATCCCACCCAATGACCAATGACGAATGACAGACGACCTAATTAATCCAGTTTGACTTCCAGGCCCAGGCCCGCCAGTTCGCGCACGAGCACGTTGAACGACTCGGGCGTGTTGGGCTGCGGCATGTTGTCGCCCTTGACGATGGCTTCGTAGGCTTTCGAGCGGCCCTGCACGTCGTCCGACTTGTAGGTCAGCATTTCTTGCAGCACGTTGGCCGCGCCGTAGGCGTAGAGCGCCCAGACCTCCATCTCGCCCAGTCGCTGGCCGCCGAACTGCGCCTTGCCGCCCAGCGGCTGCTGGGTGATGAGCGAGTACGGCCCGATAGAGCGGGCGTGGATTTTGTCCTCGACGAGGTGCGAGAGCTTGAGCATGTAGATGATGCCCACGGTCGTCTTCTGGTCGAAGGCGTCGCCCGTGCGTCCGTCGTGGAGCTGGACGCGCCCGTCGAGCGGGAGGCCGGCTTTTTCCATCTCGCCGTGCACGTCGTCCAGCTTGGCGCCGTCGAAAACGGGCGTGGCGTACTTGAGGCCCAGCTTCTGGCCCGCCCAGCCCAGCATCGTCTCGTAAATCTGCCCCAGGTTCATGCGCGAAGGCACGCCCAGGGGGTTGAGCACGATGTCCACGGGCGTACCGTCCGCCAGGAACGGCATGTCCGCCTGGGGCACGATGCGGGCCACGACGCCCTTGTTGCCGTGCCGACCGGCCATCTTGTCGCCGATCTGGATTTTGCGCTTGCGGGCGATGTACACCTTCGAGAGTTGCACGATGCCCGGCGGCAGCTCGTCGCCCATCTGCACCTGGTGCTTCTGGCGCTTGGCCTCGCCCTGGATGCGGTTGTAAATCTGGCCGTAGTTCTGGAAAAGACGGCGCACGCGGCGGTTCGTGGCGGCGTCCCCTGTGAACTGCGAGCGGGGCGACATCTGCACGGGCGCCACCTCTTTAAAGGCGTCGCGGGTGATTTTATTGCCCTCGCTGAGCAGCACGCGGCCCTCGCGGTCCTCGACGCCGCCCGTGGCCTGCCCTTCGAGCAAGCCGAAAAAGCGGTCGTAGAACTTGGTGTTGAGGCCGGCGAGTTCGCGCTCGAGCTTGCCTTCGATCTCGCTCAGCCGCTGCTGCTCGACGCGCTTCGAGGCGGGGTCGAGCTTGCGGCGCGAAAACAGCTTGGTGTCGATCACGACGCCCTTCATGCCCGGAGGCGCCTTGAGGCTCGCGTCTTTCACGTCGCCCGCCTTGTCGCCGAAAATGGCGCGCAGCAGCTTTTCCTCCGGCGTCGGGTCGGTCTCGCCCTTGGGCGTGATCTTGCCCACGATGATGTCGCCGGCCTTCACGTCGGCGCCCACGCGGATGATGCCGCGCTCGTCCAGGTCTTTCGTCGCCTCCTCGGACACGTTGGGAATCTCGCGCGTGAGTTCTTCCTCGCCGCGCTTGGTGTCGCGCACCTGAAGCTCGAACTCCTCGATGTGGACGCTCGTGTACACGTCGTCCTGCACGAGCCGCTCGCTGAGGATGATGGCGTCCTCGAAGTTGTAGCCGCGCCAGGGCATAAAGGCCACGAGGACGTTTTTGCCCAGCGCCAGCTCGCCCTGCTGCGTCGAGAAGCCGTCGGCCAGCACGGTTCCTTTGTCCACCCGGTCGCCCACCTTCACGATGGGCTTCTGGTTGACGTTGGTGTCCTGGTTGGTGCGGCGGAATTTGATGAGGCTGTACGTTTTGACGGGCTCCTCGAAGGCCACGTCCGTCTCGCCTTTCGTCACGTCGTAGCGGACGGTGATCTTGGTCGCGTCCACGTACTCGACCACGCCCGGCCCTTCGGCGAGGACGACGGCGCGCGAGTCGAGGGCCACGCGGCCTTCGAGTCCCGTGCCCACGACGGGGCTTTCGGGGCGCAGCAGGGGCACGGCCTGGCGCTGCATGTTCGAGCCCATGAGGGCGCGGTTGGCGTCGTCGTGCTCGAGAAACGGAATCAGGCTGGCCGCCGGCGAGACGATCTGGTTGGGCGAGATATCCATGTACTGGATGTTCTCGGGCGGCTCGATGGGGAAGTCGCCTTTGTAGCGGCACTTGACGTACGCGTTCTCGTACGTGCCGTCCTCGTTGAGCGGCGCGTTTGCCTGCGCGATAATGGCGTCGTCCTCTTCCTCGGCCGTCAGAAACACGATCTCGTCCGTCACGCGCGCGTCCTTGACGACGCGGTAGGGCGTCTCGATAAAGCCGAACGGGTTGACGCGGGCGTGGACGCACAGGCTGGAGATGAGGCCGATGTTGGGGCCTTCCGGCGTCTCGATGGGGCACAGGCGCCCGTAGTGCGTGTAGTGCACGTCGCGCACCTCGAAGCCCGCCCGCTCGCGCGTCAGACCGCCCGGCCCGAGCGCGCTCATGCGGCGCTTGTGCGTCAGCTCGGCCAGCGGGTTCGTCTGGTCCATGAACTGGCTGAGCTGGTTCGTCCCGAAAAACGTGTTGATGACGCTCGAGACGGTGCGGGCGTTGACCAGGTCCTGGGGCGTGAAGTTCTCGGCGTCGCGCAGGTTCATGCGCTCCTTGATGGTGCGCGCCATGCGGGCCATGCCGAGCGAGAACTGGGCGGCCAGCTGCTCACCCACGGTCCGCACGCGGCGGTTGCCCAGGTGGTCGATGTCGTCAACGACGCTCTTGCCGTTCTGCAGGTTGATGAGCTCGCGGATGATGGCCGTGATGTCGTCCACCGTCAGCGTCAGCGTGTCGCTGGGCACGTCGAGGCGCAGGCGCTGGTTGAGGCGGTAGCGCCCCACGTCGCCCAGGTCGTAGCGTTTCTCGGAGAAAAACAGGCGTTCCAGCACGCCACGCGCCGTTTCGAGGTCGGGTGCCTCCGTGCCGCGCAGCTGCTCGTAGAGGTAGCGCAGGGCTTCCTCCTCGTTGTGCGTCGGGTCTTTCTTGATGGTGATCAGCAGCGCCGACGTGTCCACGTCCTCTTCCTCGCGGTCTTCGCGGACGGCGAACACCTTGAGGATGCCGGCTTCTTTGAGGGCGTCGTAGTCTTCCTCGTCGAGGGTATGGTCGGCGGGCAGAAGCACGTCGCGGAGGGTTTTCTCCTCGATGACTTCGCCCGTGTCCTCGTCAATCACCTCGGCCTTGCGCGCCACGGTGACCGAGGCGGCGAGGCGCTTGCCAACGGCCTCTTTCCACGCCTTTTTGTTGGTCACGTCAATCTCGTCGGCCAGGTCGAACACGCGGACGAGGTCTTCATTCGTCGAAAAGCCGAGGGCGCGCAGCAGCGTCGTCACCGGCATCTTCTTTTTGCGGTCGATGTAGGCCCACATCACGTTTGCCACGTCGGTCGAAAACTCGATCCACGAGCCCCGGAAGGGGATGATGCGGGCGCTGTAGAGTTCCGTCCCGTTGGGGTGGACGCTCTGGCCGAAAAACACGCCGGGGCTGCGGTGCAGCTGGCTCACCACGACGCGCTCGGCGCCGTTGACGACAAACGTGCCCTGCTCGGTCATCGCCGGCAGGTTGCCCAGGTACACGTCCTGCTCGACGGCCTCCTCGGCCTCGTCCTCGTCCTCGTCCTCCTTGCTCGACAGGCGCAGCTTGGCCTTGAGGGGCACGGCGTACGTCAGGCCCTGCGCAATGCACTCTTCGACCGAGTGCTTGGGCGCGTCGAGGGCGTAATGGATGAATTCGAGCGTGTAGCGCTCGCGTGTGTCCGTGATGGGGAAGTGCTCTTTGAAAACGGCCTGAAGGCCGATGTCTTCCCGCTCTTCGGGCGGCACGTCAACCTGGGCGAATTCCTGGTAGGAGGCGAGCTGGACGTCGAGAAAGTCCGGGTAGTCCTGCACCGTACGGATGCGCGCAAACGTTTTGCGCGGGGCGTGGGTGCGGTCCTGAATGTTCGGCATAATCTGCGGGCAACAATGGGTAGGACGCGCGGCCTGTCGGAATAGGGGCACCGGCGCTGCGGGGTGCCCGTCCGATTAGCAGGTGCTAAACAGAAAGGTTTTCCTATTGTTTCGCCCCGCGGCGGGGCTGGAGGGGGAAAACGGCACCCCCCAAGCGCGGAAAGCCGGCCCCTCTCAGGGAGAGGCCGACTTCCACGGGGAAGAGGCTATGGTCGCGTACGGATACGTGTCCAGCGCCTCCCGTTACTTGAGTTCGACTTCGGCGCCGGCGCCTTCGAGCTTGGCCTTGAGGTCGTTGGCCTCGTCTTTCGAGACGCCTTCCTTGATGGGGTTGGGCGCGCCGTCAACCAGGTCTTTGGCTTCCTTGAGGCCCAGGCCGGTAATGGCGCGCACCTCTTTGATGACGCCGATCTTGTTGGCGCCGGCGGCCTTGAGGATGACCGTGAACTCGGTCTGCTCCTCGACCTGCGCGGCGGCACCGTCGCCTCCGGCAGGGCCGGCGGCTACCGCCACGGCGGCGGCGGCGGGCTTGATGCCGTACTGCTCTTCAAGGACTTTGGCCAGCTCGCTGGCTTCTTTGATGGTGAGCCCGACGAGCTGCTCGGCGAGTGCGTTGATGTCTGCCATGGTGTTGTGTGTCTCCTGTAGCGGTCTGCGTCCCGGGGGACTCGGCTACACATTAAGGGTTGGTTGGGATGTATGTTGCAAAGCGCCCCGGCGGGGCACAGGGGTTCAGCCTTCGCGCTCGGCGAGGGTCTGGATGGCGCCGGCCAGGTTGCCACCTGCCGACTGGAGCGCGCCCACGACGTTCGTGATGGGCGAGAGCAGCAGGCCCACGATGTCGCCCAGCAGCTCGCCTTTCGACTTGAGCTTGGCCAGCACGTCGAGCGCGTCGCCGCCGTAGATGGCGCCGTCTATAAAGGCGCCTTTGAGTTCGGGAAGCTGGCGGTCTTTGCCTTCGAGAAACTTCTTCATCACCCGCGCCGGGGCCGACGGCTCCTCGGCCATCGCCACGGCCGTGGGGCCGTTGAGGTGTTCGAAGACGCCGTCGTAGCCGCCCTTTTCCTGCATCGCCAGGCGGACGTAGGTGTTTTTGTACACCTTGAAATCCACACCCGCCTCGCGGAACAGGTTGCGCAGCTGCGTCGCCTGGGCGACCGACAGGCCGGAATAGTTGGTGAGGTAAATGACCGGGTACTGATCGAGCTTCCCGCCGATCTCCTCGATCACTTCTGCTTTTTCGTTTCGATTCATCGCCATAGCGGCACCTTTCTCGGTTTGGGATGGGATCAGCGGAGGGCGCCGACGACCTGGGCTTTGTCAACTTCGACGCCCGGCCCCATCGTGGTCGAGAGCGTGATCGAGCGCACGTACTGGCCTTTGGCCGCGGCGGGGCGCAGGC
>CBDUCD010000026.1:0-15866 GCA_965365535.1 uncultured Rhodothermales bacterium
CAGGTCGCTCTGCTCGGTTTTGGTGGGCAGGCCCGTCGAGGGGCCGCCGCGCTGCACGTTGACGACGACGAGGGGAAGCTCCGTCATCACGGCCAGCCCCAGCGCCTCGGTTTTGAGGGCCATGCCCGGCCCGCTCGTGCCCGTCACGCCCAGGTGCCCGCCAAACGAGACGCCGATGGCCGCGCCGATGGCGGCAATCTCGTCCTCGGCCTGAAACGTGAGCACGCCGAAGTTTTTGTAGCGCGCCAGCTCGTGCAACAGGTCGCTGGCCGGCGTGATGGGGTACGTGCTGTAAAACACGTCCAGCCCCGACTTTTGCGCCGCCGTCACCAGCCCGAGCGCGACGGCCTCGGCGCCCCGGATGGCGCGGTAGCGGCCCGCGGGCAACGCGGCCGGCTCGACGCGGTAGCGGACGGCAAACTGCTCGGTCGTCTCGCCGTAGTGGTAGCCTTTGCGCAGCAGCAGCAGGTTCGCTTCCTGGATGTCGGGCGTGCCGCCGAACTTGCGCGCGGCCCATTCGAGGGCGGGTTCGAGCGGGCGGCTGTAGAGCCAGATCGCCAGCCCGAGGGCGAACATGTTTTTCGTCCGGTCGATGTCTTTCGCGCCCAGCCCGCTTTCTTTCAGCGCCTCGCGCACAATCGTGTTCAGCCCCACCTCGACAAGCTGGTAGTTCTGCCGCAGCGCTTCGCCGTCGAGGGGGTTGGTTTTGAGGCGGGCCAGCTCCAGGTCGCGCGCCGCAAAGCTGTCGGTGTTGACGATGATGGTGCCGCCCGCGCGCACCCGGTGCAGGTTGACGACAAGCGCCGCCGGGTTCATGGCCACGAGCAGGTCCACCTCGTCGCCGGGCGTGCGGATCTCGACCGAGCGGAAGTGGAGCTGGAAGCCCGACACGCCGTAGGGCGTGCCCGCCGGCGCCCGGATCTCGGCGGGGAAGTCGGGCAGGGTGGCGAGGTCGTTGCGGGCCAGGGCCGTGGCGCGCGTGAACTGCGTGCCCGTGACCTGCATCCCGTCGCCCGAGTCGCCGGCAAACAGGATGGTGGCCTCGGCGAGGGTCTCGAACGGTTTCTGCGGGAGGTCGGCGGGCGGAGTCATCGGACGGTGGGGCAGGCGTTTGGGCGCGTAACGAGACGGTGCCGGGCAGGTTCGTGAAAGCGGTCCGAGAAAGGCCGCAAGCCCTCTGCCGCCCGCCCTGAACGCTGCTCCGCCTCCGCGCCGAGTGGCGTCGCCCGTGGGACGCTGCCGGGGACGCGTCATGAACAGGCTGCCCGGCCTCGCCTACAGGTACCGTTCGTAGCCGTTGAGGCTCATGTACTCGACGAGGTTTTTGACGCGCTGCGCGTTGTCGCGGTGGCAGACGAGCAGGGCGTCGTCGGTTTCGACGACGATGGCGTCGTGGATGCCGACGAGGGCGATGAGTTTGTCGCGCCCGCGCACCAGGCAGCGGCTCGAACTCTCGGCGATGACCGTTCCGTAGAGGGCGTTGCCCTGCGCGTCGGTCTGTTCGAGGTCGAACACGGCGCGCCAGTCGCCCACGTCGCTCCAGCCAAACTGCCCCGGCACCACGAACACGCGCTCGGCGTGCTCCATGACGCCATAGTCAATCGAGATTTTGGGGCAGCGGGCGTACGCCATCTCGACGGTGCCCGGCGCGTCGTCGCCGTCCTGGACGGGCAGGAACGCCTCGTACACGTCGGGCAGGTAGCGCTCGAAGGCGCCGAGGATGGTGGCGGCGCGCCAGACGAACATGCCGCTGTTCCACAGAAAATCGCCCGAGTCAATAAAGCGCTCGGCCGTGGCGAGGTCGGGCTTTTCGGCAAACGTGCGCACGGGAAACGCGTGCGGCGCGTCCTCGGCGGCGTCGAAGGTGCCGTCGAACTGGATGTAGCCGTAGCCCGTCTCGGGGTGGGTGGGCGTGATGCCGATGGTGACGAGGGCGCCGGGCTGCTGCGCCTTTTCGATGGCCACGCGCAGCACCTCGCGGAACTGCTTTTCGTGGCGGATGAGGTGGTCGGCGGGCAGCACGACAAGCGTGGCGTCGGCGTCGCGCGCGGCAATGGTGGCGGCGGCATAGGCGATGCACGGCGCCGTGTTGCGCGCCACGGGCTCGCCGAGCACGTTTTCGGGCGGCACGCCGGGCAGCTGCTGGCGCGTCATGTCCACGTAGTCGGCGTGCGTGACGACAAAGACGCGGGCGTCGTCCACCAGCCCGTCGAGCCGGTCCACGGTCTGCTGCAGCAGCGTCCGGCTGCCGCCGACGGTGAGAAACTGCTTGGGGAGGGCCTGGCGGCTGGCGGGCCAGAAGCGCGTCCCCACGCCTCCGGCCATGATCACGGCGTATGTCATAATGCGAGATGGGGCACAGGGCAGGCGCGGGCGTGCCGTTCAAAAAGGATCGTCGGGGCGAAAATAGGTGTCGAGCAGCCAGCGGTTGGACGCCTCGTGCCAGCGGGCGCGGGCGCGGGCCGGGGTGCGCGTGGTGGACTGCCCGCCGTGGTGGGTCGCGTGCAGCATGGGGGCAAAGTACACGGCCAGCCCGGCGCGGCGCACCTGCTCGGCCACGTGGATTTCTTCGCCAAAGAGAAAGCCGCCGTACGCCAGCCGCCCGCCCCGCTCGAAAAAGCACTGCCCGAACACGAGCGCGGCGCCGTAGGGCGCGTAGATGGGGCGCATCGGGCCGGGGGAGGGGGCCGCGCGCCGCCGCCGCCACAGCCCGTAGAAAGGCGAGTGGACGAAATGCTGCACGAGGGGGCGGCGCAGCCACCGCCCGCGCCGTTCGAGCCACGCCCGCGAGGGGCGATGGGGCAGAAACGGGTTCTGCGCCCGCCCGTCCGCGTCGGCGATGTGGGGCGCCAGCACGCCCGCGTCGTCGGGCCAGCGCGTGCCGCGCAGGGTTTCGAAAAAGTCGGGCGCCAGCACCACGTCGGTGTTGGCAACGACGGTCCAGCGGGGCGGCGGGTGCGTTTTGCAGAACGCCGCGCGGGCAAAGGCGCAGCCGTTGAAATAGCCCAGGTTGCCGGGCGGCTGGACGACGAGCGTCTTCGGCGGGACGGCGCCCGCCCAGTCGCCGCTGTTGTCGGCGACGGCGAGAAAGGCGTCCGGCTCGCGGGCGATGCGGGCGGCGAGGGCCTGCACCGCCGGGGCGTCGTGCCAGTGGACGGCCAGCACCAGCACCCGATTGCTCGCGTCCGTCACCGGATAATGGCGAGGCGCTCGACGTCCGACGATCCCAGCCGCCCGCCTTCGCCCCGGATAAAGACGCGGTAGAGGTACACGCCCGTCGCCAGGCGGTCGCCGTCGGCGTCCGTCCCATCCCAGCGCAGCTTGTTCCAGCCCACGCGCAGCGCGCCGGCGTCGAGCAGGGCGGGGTTTTCCACCAGGTCGAACTCGCGCACGGGCTGGCCCGTGAGCGTGTAGATGCGCAGCCGGCACTCGCGGATGCCGCCGGCGTCGGCGCCTTTCACGCGGAAGGCAAACGTCGTGGCCCCGACCATCGGGTTGGGGTAGGGCAGCACCGACTCGACTTCGAGCGTGTTCTGGACGCGGAAATGCACCTGGTAGGGGCTGCCGGCGGCCTCGTTGCCCGTCGCGTCGAAGGCGCGCAGCACAAGCGTGTACGTGGTGTCGCGGCCCGTCAGGTCGGGCGTGAACACGAGGCGCGCCGTTTTCTGGCCTGCCGCGGCGGGCTCGAACTGCACCGCGGGGTCGCGGAGCGAGATGGGCCTGCCGTTGAGCGACAGCTCCACGACGGTCGAGTCGCCGAGGGGGCGGAAAGTGTTCTCGTCCTCTATGGTGATCTCGATGGTGGGGCGCGCGGCCACGAACGGAAACGCCGGGTTCTGCACCTGCGTCACGGGCGAGGGGTCGTTGGGAAACGCCTCGCCATCAATGGTGATGGTGTAGGTGGGCGGCGTGGCGTCCTCGCCAACGCTGAAGGTGTGGCGGTAAAAGTTGTTGAAGGTGACAGGCTCGGGCGCCGGTTGCTCGACGCGCACCCGCAGACTGTTGCGCCCCACCAGGCCCGTCGTGCCAAAGGTGATGGTGGCCGGGGCCGTGGCGCCGGCGGCAATGGTGCCCAGCGTGTCGGCGCCGACCTCGGTTTCGCGGTTCTGCGCGTCTATCAGGGTAAACTGCACAACCGCACCCGGCGCCGGGGCCGTGCCCAGGTTGCGGACGGGTACCGTTGCCGTGAACGCCTCGCCTTCCTGCACGGCGGTGGGCGCGGCGAAAACAGCGCCGTCGAGCAGCAGGTCGGCCACGGGCGTAAAGGCCACCTGCCAGCGCGTGGGCACGCGGGCGGGGGCGCGGCCCGCGTCGTCCACGCCGGGGCGGTAGGGGTGCGTGTCGGCGACGTGGTAGATGAGGCGCAGGCGCGGGTGCTCGCCGGGCGAAACTTCCGACAGGCGGGCCGCGCCATTTGCGTCGGCTTCGGCGAGAAGGGCCGTCGCGTCGGCGTTCCAGACTTCGAGCCACGCCGCCGTCTCGCCGTCCAGCGCCACGTCGGCGCGGGCCGACTGCCACGCCTGCGCCGGCCCGATGGGCAGGC
This sequence comes from uncultured Rhodothermales bacterium, assembly GCA_965365535.1. GTDB lineage: Bacteria > Bacteroidota > Rhodothermia > Rhodothermales > BA12 > CBDUCD01. The sequence continues at coordinate 4,544 of CBDUCD010000026.1, forward strand.
TCGTGAGGCGGCCTTCGGACGCCCGGAACGTCATCACGCTGTCGGTCACGAACTCGTTGGTGCCGCCGGGCGCGACGACCCACTCGCGGCGCTGGTCGGGGTAGCCCACGCGCGCCATCATCTGCCAGAGAAACCGGTAGTCTATCGTGTCCACGGCCACGCTGCCCAGGGCGCGCACGTAGCCCTTCACGTCGTCGGTGATGGTGGGGCCTGAGGAATTGCCCAGAAAGCGCGAGCGGCCCAGCACCACGTCGCCTGTTTCGAGCGTCTGCACGAGCGAGTCGAGGCGGGCGCGGGCGACCGCCTCGGTGCCGAAGCGGGCCGTCAGGTCGGCGCTCATCTTATACGTCGGCGCGGCGACGGCGGCCTTGACCGCGCCCGTCACGCCGTCCATGACGACAAACGCCCAGCCCAGGGTCAGCACGTTGTACGACCTGTCGTCCACGCTCATCAGGCCGCGGAACAGGCCGCTGCCGCGCTCGGCGGTAAGCTGCACGTGGCGCTGCACGGGCTTGAAAAACCAGCCGCCGTCGCGGTAGGCGATGGCGTCGGCGCGGGCGCTGGTGAGCAGCGCGCCCGACTGCGCCCAGCCCGTCGTGTCGGCGCCGGGCGTAAAGGCCGAAGCCGTCCACGGCGCGCCGGCGCCTTCGATGCGGGCGCGCCAGAAGTAGGGCTGGCCCGGCGCCAGGCCCGGCGGCGTCCACTGGGCAAAGGTGACGGCCTGCGTCTCGAACCGCTGCCGGGCGGGCGAGGCAAAAGCCGCCGTCGTGTCCACCTCGAACGTGACGGCGACCGTATCGCGGGCAAGCGACGAGCGCGTCAGGCGCAGCGTGGCGCCGCTGGCGGCAAAGGCGTAATCGCCGGGCGCGACGAGGGCGATCTCGCCCGACAGGATGGGCAGCAGGCGGCGGGCGCGGTTGTCGGTTTCGTCCTCCTCGTCAAAGCGATTGCCCTCGTCCACGGCCACCTCGAAGGCGTTTTCGCCCGCGCTGGCGTCGTCCAGTTTTACCGTGAACACGAGGGCCAGGGAGTCGGCAAAGGGGGCCACGCGGCGCCGCAGGGCGAGGGGCGCGGCGCCGGGCGCGGTGCGGTAGAGCGCGACGTCCACGCTGTCGGAGGGCACGAGGCCCCAGCTCCGGACGGTCACGCGCACGTCGAGCAGCGAGTCGGCCACGACGGGGTCGTCGCTCGAAAACCGGATGTCGGCGGCTTCGACGTGCAGGTTGGGCCGGGCGGCCAGGCGCAGCCGCACCGCCGGGTCGCCGATGAGGCTGTATTCGAGCAGGTTTTTGACGTTGCTGCCGCCGCCCGTGGCCAGCACGGCCAGGCGCCGCTTGGCCTCCTGCGTGGCCAGCCCCAGCACGCGCACCGTGTCGTCGAAGACGAGGCGGTGGAGCTCGCGCCCCAGAAAGCCCGCCGACCCGATGGTGGTGTTCTCGGACGACCCCCAGTGGGCAATGGCGCCGTGCTCGGACGAGACGACGAACAGCTCGGCAAACGACAGGCTGTTTTCCGTCGGCGAGCCGATGGTAAAGGCGCCCGTGCGGCACCCGAAGGTGAAGATGGCCGGCAGGCGCGGCGCGTTGCGGATAACCGAGGGCGCGTCGAGCAGGATCTCGGTGAACTGCGTGCCCGAGTGGCCGAAAAAGGCGTACCACGCCAGCCCCTGCCGCATCTCCTCGGTAATCTGCTCGCGGTAGAGGTTGTCCACGGTGTTGAGCGTCCGCTTGACGAGCACCGTCGTGTCGAGGGCGACGGGAGGGGCGGCGGCCTGCGCGGCCCACGCCCTGACGTAGCTTTCGAGCGTGGCGACTTCGCTGGCGGCAAAGCCGCCCGAGGCGTGGAGGCCATTCACCTGCCACGCGCCCGGCGGCGCGGCGGCGTAGGCGCGCAGCTTGCCCACGTAGCGCATCCCGTCGTCGTTCGTGCGGATGGGCAGGCGCCCCACGGCAACCACCTCCGACCAGTCGCTGGGGCCGCCGTACTGCATGGCGTACCAGCCGTCCGAGGCGGCGTTGCCAAACGTGATGGCCTCCCACGGCTGGAGCGGGCGGGTGCGCGCAAGGGTGAGGGCGTCGCCCCAGAACAGGGCAAAGCGCGGCGCCCGCGTCCACGCCTGCGACTGGTGGACGAGGCGGCGGATGGCGAGGGGCGACGGCTGGCCGTAGCCAAACTGCGCGAACACGTCCTGCTGCTCCACGATAAGCGTCGTGAGGCCGCCGGCCTGTTTCTCGGCGGCGAGGGCCTCGGCGGAAGGGCGCAGCAGGGGCGTGGTGACGATGAGGTAGTCGGCGCCCGGCGTGCTGGCGAGGGCGGGGGCGGCGTAGCGCGCCACGCGCGCGGGGGCGCGCAGCGCGTCGCGGCGCGAGGTGAACACGCGGGTGGCGGCGCCAAAACGGGCGCCGACGAAAAAGCTGTCGGCCCGGGCCGCGCCCTGCCGGTAGGCGCCGAGGGCGGGCGCGAGGGCAAAGGCATCGCCCGTGCCGTAGCCCGCGAGCGCGAGCCGCGCCTCGCCCGATCCCACGGCAAACTGGTCCTGCCCGCCCGTCGCCTGCAAGCGGCGCGTGTACGCCACGTCGAAATAGTCCACGAACACGATGTTGGGGTTGCCGCCAAAGGTGTTGTCGTGGCGCAGCCGCACGCGGAAATCGCCACTGGCAACGACATCCGAGGCCGCCAGCCGGGCCTGCACGTCGGCAAAGGCGTAGCCCGACCAGTCGGCCACGTCGTGCGGGGCAAACTGGAGGGCGCCGCCCACGTACTGCTCGGCCAGCAGGGTGACGAGGTGGCGCGTGCTGGTTTCTATCGCGCTCGAGCCCGCGCTGAGGCGGCTGCGCGCGAAAACGCTGTCGTCGCGCACGAAATGGGGCAGCTTGAGCAGGAACGTGGCCTCCTGCGTGCCTGCCGCCGTCAGGAAAAAGCGGTGGCCAAAGCGCCCCTCGCCGCGCGTGTAGAGCGGGTTGCCCGAGTCGTCCGAGTCGCCGTCGTACTGCTGCGTGTCGTTTTCGACGTGGACGGTGTCGCGCAGCGTGGCCCGCGTGGGCGTGCCGGGCGCGGCGTCGGGCAGGGGGGCGTAGCGCGGGCCGGGCGCATCGCCCGCGTAAAGCCAGTAGTACGTCGTGTCCGAGAACAGGCTGTAGTAGGGGCTGCTCTGGGACAGGGGCGTGTCGTAGGCCCACGCCTCGTCCCGGCCCGTGTGGCGGCGCCCCACGAACACGAGCGTGTCGGTGGGGGCGAGGGTGGCGCCCGCGCCGCCGAGCACGAGCAGGGGCACGGGGCGCCCGTTTTCGAGAAGCGTGACGCGGTCCGTCGCGAGGGCGGCCAGGTCCAGCCCGGCGGCCTGCACGGCGGCGCCCGTGAGGTAGTAGATTCCATCCTCGACGACGCCCACCTTGAGGTAGGGCGTCCGGGCCGAAAACCATCCGGCGTCGAAGCCGTCCTGCGCGGACGCCTGCTGCGGGCCGGTGGAAAGCAGAAGGGCAAAAAGCAGCAACAGCGTGCAAAAGGCGCGCATACCGGCAAAAAGGTGAGGGGCAGGGGGACGATGCACGCCATTCCGCAAAACGTGATCCGCATTTTACGACGCCCCTCAGCCCTCCCACTCCCATGAGCCGCCTCCCGGGCAACAAAGGGGCGGCGCTGCGGCACCCCGTCGTGCGCGGCTTTGCCGGGCTGGCGGGCGTGCAGATGGTGCAGCTGCTCGTGCCGCTCGTGACGCTGCCCTACCTGACGCGCGTGCTGGGGCCGGCGCGGTGGGGCGAGGTGGCGGCGGCGCTCGCGCTGGGTAGCCTGGCGTCCACGCTGCCCGAGTTTGGCTTTTCGGTTTCGGCGTCGCGGACGCTGGCGCGGCTGCCCCGCCACCCGCCGCCGGCGGCGTTCGTGACGGGCGTGGTGGCGGCCAAAGCGCTGCTGGCCTTTTGGGCCGTGGCCCTCGTGCTGGCCGTGCAGCGCGTGCCCGCTGCCGCCCTCGCCGACGGGCGCCTGGTGCTGGGCGCCGCCCTCGTGGCGGCAGCAAACGGCCTGTGGATGGCGTGGTACTTCGAGGGGCGCGAGGCGGCACCGGCGTTTTTCCGCGTCGTCGTCGTGGCGCGGCTGCTGTACGTCGGGCTGCTCGTCGCGCTCGTGCGCAGCGCCGCCGATGGCGCCCGGGTGCCCCTCCTGTTCGGGCTGAGCAGCGCCCTCGCCGCCCTGCTGGCCCTGCGGCTGATGCCGCTGACGCCGCACGTCCGGCCTGCCGCGGTGGGGCGCGTGCTGCGCGAGGGCCTGCCGGGCTTTCTCCAGCGCCTGTTCGTGATGGCATATTTTGCCGGCAACGTGTTCTGGATGAGCCTCGTCACGACGCCCCGCGAGGTGGGCGGCTACGGCGTGGCCGAGCAGGCGGTGCGCGGCGCGTGCTTTCTGCTGCTGCCCGCCATCCGGGCGCTCTACCCCCACTACAGCCGCGTGGGCGGCGGCGGCGCGCGGGCCGCGTGGATGCGCTTTACGCTGCCCGCGATGGCGGGCGCGGGCGCCCTCATCAGCCTGGCCGTCTTTGCCCTCGCGGGCCTGCTGCCCCTCGCCTTCGGGGCGGACTTCGCGCCGTTCGTGCCTGTCGTGCGGTGGCTCTCGCCGCTCCCGCTGCTGGGCGCCCTCAGCCAGTACTGGACGGTGCAGGGCCTGATGGCGCACGGGCGCGACCGCGCCGTCGCGGCGCTCTACGCCCTGGGCGCCCTCGTTGACGTGGGCCTCGCCTTTGCCCTCGTGCCGCGTGGAGGCGCCACGGGCATGGCCATCGCCCTGCTGGCCGCCGAAACCACTGTCACCGCCGGCAGCGCCCTGCTCGCGCGGTGGCTTTCTCGACCCTCCGATCCATGACCTCGTCCCCCCACCCGGATCGCGTCTGCGCCGTCGTCGTCGCCTTCAACCGGGCCGAGCTGCTGCGCCGCTGCCTCGCCTCCCTCTTCGCGCAGACGCACCCGCCCGCGCACGTCCTCGTCGTGGACAACGCCTCGACGGATGCCACGCCCGACGTGCTGGCCCAATTCCCCGTCGAGACGCTGCGCATGGCCGAGAACACGGGCGCCGCGGGCGGCTTCGAGGCGGGCGTGCGGCACGCCGCCGGGCAGGGCTGGGACTGGCTCTGGATCGTGGACGACGACATCGAGGCGACGCCCCCGGCGCTCGAAAAGCTGCTCGACGCCGCCGCCCCCGACGTGGCGGCGCTGGGGTCGGTCAAAATCGGGCCGGATGGCCGCGTGCAGCACCTGTGCGCGGGCACGTACAGCATAGGAAGGATGCGCCTCACGCCCGCCCGCCCGCCTGGCGACGCGCCCCTCGACGTGGGCTTTCTCTCGTTTGCGGGCCTGCTCGTGCGCGGCAGCGTGGCCCGCCGCGAGACGCCGCGCGGCGACCTGTTCGCCGGCCACGACGATACCGAGTACGTGCAGCGGCTGCGGCGCTGGGGGCGCCTCGTGCTCGTGCCCGGCAGCGTCCTCGTCCACCACAACAGCCAGGCGGCCACCACGCGGCGCGTGCTGGGCCGGACGGTGGCCGTGGGCGGGCGGTGGCGCATCTACTACAACGTCCGCAACCCCCTCCTCATCGCGCGGGCGTACGGGACGCGGGCGCAGCGCGTGCAGAGCATTTTCGTGGGGGCGGGGCGGCTGGTGCTGCGGCTGGGCGCCGCCCTCGTCCACCACCGCGGCGACGGGCAGCGCTGGTGGCTGGCCGCGCGCGGCTACGTGGATGGCCTCCGGGGCCGCGCGGGCCGCGTCGTGGACCCGACGGACTACCGCTAACGCGGGGCGCGATGAATGGCGGGGGCGCGATGAATGGCGCCCCTACGGCGCGGGGACAGGGCGGGCGGCCACCTCCTCGAAAATGTCGAGGTAGCGGGCGGCCTGCAGCTGGCGGCTGAACATGAGGCGGTAGCCGGGCTGCGTGGGCAGCGCGCCGGCGCGGCGCCCCGCCTCGGCCAGCCCTTCGGGGGCGTCGAGCAGGGCGGCAACGGCCGCCGCGTACGCCGCCACGTCAGAAGAAGGCGCGTACCAGCCGCAGCCCTCTTTTTCCACCAGATCGCGCATCCAGCCCGCATTCGTGACGAGCACGGGCGTGCCGCTGGCGAGGCTGTCGTAGAGCTTCGAGGGCGAATTCGTGCCCAGCACGGGCAGGTCTATGAAAGAGACGAGCGACAGGTCGGCCAGCCGGAACCACGGGAAAATGGCGTGGTGGGGCTGCGGCGGCACCAGTCGCACGTTGGGGAGGGCTGCCGCCGCCTCGGCAATGGTGTCGCGGTGGAAGCCGTCGCCCATGAACACGAACACGTGGTCGTCGCGGTGGGCGAGGGCGCGGGCGGCGTCCAGCATGAACGGGATGGCGTTGGCGCGCCCGAAGGCGCCGGCGTAGAGCAGCACGCGCTTGCCCGCGAGGCCATGCGCCGCGCGGAGCGCGTCCAGGTCGGCGCCGGCGGCGGCCTCGACGAGGGGCAGGTCGGTGCCGTTGTAGAGCAGCGTCGTGCGCGCAGCCGGTGCTACGTGCCGCACGTGCGCCTCCATCTCGGGCGAGAACGCGATGACGTGGCCGGCGCTGCCGTAAAGCCGGGCCTCGGTGCGGCGGGCCTGGGCGTGCAGCAGGCGCGGCACGGCCTGCATCTCGATGGGGAAGTCGGGCCAGAGGTCGCGCACCTCGAACACCCACGGCACCTGCCGCGCCCGGGCAATGCGCGCCGCCGTCCACGCCGCCGACAGGGGCGTCGAGGTGCCGAAAAGGAGGTCGGGGCGGGGCAGCCGGCGGGCGGCGCCCAGGGCGCGGGCGGCGTAGCGCGCAAACGCCATCGCCCGCTGCAACGGCGGCATCCGGTTGCTGTACTGCACGTCGAGCTCGACGAGGCGCACGCCCGGCGGCACCCACGGAAAGCGCTCCGACAGGCGCTGCGCCCGCCACTGATTCGACGTGATCAGCGTCACGTCGTGGCGCTGCGCCCAGCAGTCGAGCAGCGCGTAGTGCCGCGCCGACGCCGCGCAGTCCGGGTTGTGGTAGTACTGGTAGAGAACTGCGAGGTGCATGGGGCGCGAAACGAGGCGGGGTGGCAGGCCGGTGGACGGTGGTGGGGGTCGCTTTTCCGGCTTGCTCTTGCTGCCAACTTACCAACTTAGCGGCCCGCTACGCACCCCGGCGGCGACTGTGAAGCGTCCCGGGATTTAGGGCGGCGCGGGCCGCGCGCCCCGCCGTAAGTTGAAGGCGGTGTGTACCTTTAAGGCTGGAATTTTATCATCAGGCCGTCCCGACGGAAGGGTCGGCGAACCGGCCGCCTTTTTTCATCGTGCCTCGGGCCGCGGCTGCCGCTTGGGCAGGCGCGCGCCTCCGACTTCTCGACATGGCTTTAGCGCATCCCCCCGACGGCCTCAACGGCGCGCCCCGCGCCCGCCCCAACGGCGTCGCCAGCCTCGCCGACACGACCGCCGAGGACGAAATCTCGCTTGCCGACCTGTTTGCCACCCTCGTCAAGGGCAAGTGGATCATCCTGTCGGCGTTTCTCGTGGTGCTGGCCCTCGTGGCGCTCTACACGTTTACGCGGGCGCCGCTTTTCGAGTCGAGCAGCCTCCTGCTCGTGAGCAACCAGAGCTCGACGCCGCAGCTTTCCCAAGTGCTCGGCCTCGACGTGGCCAACCGCAACATCAACAACGAGATCGAAATCCTCAAGTCGTACACCATTGCGCAGCGCGTGGCGCAAAGGCTGCTCGACGCGGGCGAGGTGCCGATGACGGGGCGCCCCATCTCGACCATCCGCGGGCGCGACGGCGACGTGATGCCCGAGCGCGACGTGGTGGAGCGCCTCAAAGACGAACTCGTCACCATCAGCCCCGTCAGCCGCGACGTGGACATGATCCGGGTGCGGGTGCGCTCGACCGTGCCCGAGGAGGCCGCCCTCATTGCCAACCTGTACGCGAGTGAGTACGTGGCCTACAACCAGCGCGAGGCGCGGCAGCGCTCGCGGGCCGCGCGCGAGTTCATCACCGACCAGCTCGTGCGCGTGGACTCGTCGCTGAGCGGCGTCGAGCAGGAGTTCATCACGTTCCAGAACCAGGCGCAGGTGGTCTCGCCCGAGCTCGAGGCGCAGCAGCTCTACCTCCAGATCAGCGAGCTGCAGCGGCGGCGCTACGAACTCGAAAGCCTGCTCCAGGCCGCCCAGGCCGAAATTGGCGGCTACGAGGCCGAGCTCAACCGCGTCCAGCCCGGGCTGGTCGGGCGCATCGCCTCGCTCGACGACGCCGTCATATCGAGCCTCAAAACGCGCATCGCCGAAAAGCAGACGGCCCTCGACGAGAAGTACGCCCAGAACCCGGGCGCCCGCACGCAGGACCCGCCCGACGACCAGGTGCGGCGCCTGCGCAACGAGATCGCCGCCCTCACGCAGCAGGTCAACCAGCGCTCGGAGCAGCTTGCCCAATCCCTCATCCAGGGGGCCGGCCTCGTGGCGCCCCAGGGCACGTCGCCCTCGTCGCTCTACGGACCCATCCAGGAAATCGGCAGCCAGCTTATTGCCAAGCGCATCGAAGCGGGGGGCATGGCCGCCAGCCTCGACGTGGTGGAGCGCAACCTGCGGCGCTTTCAGAGCCAGCTCGACCGGCTGCCCGACCAGAACGTGACGCTGGGCCGCCTCAACCGCAACCTCGACCTGACGCAGCAGACGTACCTCGAATACCAGAAGCAGCTTCAGCAGGCCCGCGCCGCCGAGCAGTCCGAGATCGGCTACGTCTCCATCGTGGACGAGGCGCAGCCGCCCGAGGAGCCCGTCAGCCCGCGCGTGCCGCTCAACCTGCTCTTGGGCACCATTCTGGGCCTGATGCTGGGCGTGGGGCTGGCCCTCGTCCGCTCCGCCCTCGACAACAAGATCCGCCGCCCCGAAGACCTGCGGCGCAAGGGCTTTGCCGTGCTGTCGGTCATTCCCGACATGCGCCGCCTCATCAAGCTCGACTTCGACGGGCGCGACCGCGTGACGGTGGACGGGCACGTGTACGCGACGAGTCTCATCACGCTGCTCAACCCGCTTTCGCCCGTGGCCGAGGCGTACCGGAAGCTGCGCACCAACATCCAGTTCAGCCGCCCCGACGCGCCGCTCCAGGTGCTCGCGCTGACGAGTCCGGGGCCGGGCGAGGGCAAAAGCGTGACGGCGATGAACCTGGCCATCTCGATGGCGCAGTCGGGCCGCCGAACCGTTTACGTGGATGCCGACCTGCGCCGGCCCAGCGGCCACAAACTCGCCGGCGTGCCGCGCGAGCCGGGCCTGGTGGACCTGCTTTTCGAGACCCATTTCGGCAAGATGGACGGCTTCCAGACGACGACCGAGAACCTCTACGTCATCCCCGCCGGCAGCCGGTCGTCGAACCCGTCCGAGCTGCTGGGCTCGCGGCGGATGCAGGAACTCGTGACGCTGCTGCGCGACCAGTTCGACTTTGTCGTCGTGGACACGTCGCCCGTGCTGGCCGTGACCGACGCCCAGCTCGTCGCCATGATGGCCGACGCGACCCTCCTCGTCACGTCCGCCGCCGAGACGGCCATCCAGAGCCTGGAGCGCAGCGCCGAAGCCCTCCACGACATCGGCGCCCAGATCGTCGGCGTCGTGCTCAACCGCTTCGACGCGCAGGCCGCGTACGGCGGCTACGGCTACGGCTCGGGGTATGGCTACGGCTATGGCTACGGCTACGGCTACGGCGAATACGGCGAGCAGACCTCGACCGACACCGCCCTCACCTGACCTCATCTTCCGCATGAACGCCCCCCGCTTCGCCTGCGCCCTTCTCGTTCTCGCCGCACTCGCGCCCGCCGCGCGGGGCCAGGTGCTCGACGACTTCCAGCGCTCGCGCTACTCGCCCGGCGGCTTTTACAAATACACCGAGACGGGCGACCTCACCGTCCGCGCCCAGGCGTGGGGCAGCGTCCGCTACCCCGGCCTCCACGAGGTGCCGCAGGGCACGACGGTCTCGACGCTGCTGTCGCTGGCCGGCGGGCCGACGCTGGCCGAGCGCCGCCAGCAGGACGAGCGCACCATCCGCCTCCGCTTTTACCGCGCGGCGGAAGCGGGCGCCCGCACCCTCGTCTTTGAACAAATGATGACGAACGACCTGTCGGCCCTCGAACAGGACCCCGTTTTGCAGGCAGGCGATGTGCTCGTGGTGGACTCGGTCATCAAGCCCGGTTACACGTGGCGCGATTACCTGCCCATTGCCAGCGTGGCCGTTTCCGTCGCCGTTTTGATCGTCCAGGTGCTGCGGTAACGGCGCGCTCCGACACGCGCGGGGCGATACCTTTTTTGATACTCACTTATCCAACATTCAGGCATCCATGAACATCGCAGTAGTAGGAACGGGATACGTCGGCCTCGTCTCGGGGACGTGCTTCGCCGAGATGGGCAACCAGGTCACGTGCGTCGATATTGACGAGGCAAAAGTCGAGAAGCTGCGCGGCGGCAAGGTGACGATTTACGAGCCCGGCCTCGAAGTCCTTTTCGAGCGCAACCTGCGCGAAGGCCGCCTCCAGTTCACGACCGAGCTGGGCGACGCCGTCGAAAAGGGCGACATCATTTTCCTGGCCCTGCCCACGCCGCCCCAGGAAGACGGCTCGGCTGACCTGTCGTACGTGCTGGGCGTGGCGCGCCAGATTGCCGGGCTGCTCAAAAAGGGCGACATCGGCTACCGCGTCATCGTCAACAAGAGCACCGTGCCCGTGGGCACCGCCGACCGCGTCCGCGAGGCGCTCGAAAGCGAGGGGCTGGCGGCAGGCGAGCACTTCGACGTCGTCTCGAACCCCGAATTCCTGCGCGAAGGCGTCGCCGTGGACGACTTTCTCAAGCCCGACCGCGTCGTCATCGGCACGCGCAGCGAAAAGGCGGCGCAGTTGATGACGCAGCTCTACGAACCCTTCGTGCGCCAGGGCAACCCCATCTACGTCATGGACGAGTACTCGTCCGAGATGACCAAGTACGCGGCGAACGCCTTTCTGGCCACCAAAATCACGTTCATGAACGAGATCGCCAACCTGTGCGACCGCGTGGGCGCGAACGTGGACAAGGTGCGCGCCGGCATCGGCAGCGACACGCGCATCGGCAAGCAGTTTCTCTACGCCGGCATCGGCTTTGGCGGCTCGTGCTTCCCGAAGGACGTGAGCGCGCTGCTGAAAACGTCGAAGGCCAACAATTACCCCTTCCGCCTGCTCGAAGCCGTGCTCGGCGTCAACGACGACCAGCGCCACCTGATGGCGCAGCGCGTCATCGAGCACTTTGGCGGCGCCCTCGAAGGCAAGCGCATCGCCCTCTGGGGACTGGCCTTCAAGGCCAACACGGACG
>CBDUCD010000027.1:0-15805 GCA_965365535.1 uncultured Rhodothermales bacterium
TTCGACCATGCGCTCGACGGCTGAAATACAGGCAGCGCTTGCCGCCCTCGCGCCCTATCTGCGGCGCGCGTTCGGGGTGGAGGCCATCTCCATCTTCGGCTCGTACGCGCGCGGCGAGCAGACGCCCGAGAGCGACCTGGACCTGCTCGTCGTGTTCGAGAAAACGCCCGGACTCGTCGCCTTTTCCACGCTGGCGGACGTGCTCGAAAGCCGGCTGGGCGTGCGCGTGGACCTGGCTACCCCCGCCATGATCGGGCCGCGCCTCGCGCCCGGCGTGGCGCGGGACCTGGTGGCCGTATGAAACGCACCGCCCGGCAGCGCATCGAGGACGCCATTGTGCCATGGAAAAGGCCGAAGGGTTTGGCGCGCGCCTCGCGTTCGAGGAATTTGTCCGGGACGAGCAGGTGCTTTACGCCGTCGAATACTGCTTTGTCGTCGTGGGCGAGGCGTTGCGGCACGTGCCGGACGCCGTGCGCGCCGCCCACCCGGAGGTGCCCTGGCGCAGCATCGTCGGGATGCGCAACCGCATTGCCCACGACTATCTCTACACCGACCACGCCCTGATATGGGAAACCCTCCACGCCGAATTCCCCGCGCTCCGGCAGTTGCTGCGCGAAGTGCTCAGCGGGCCGGCGTTGCCCGAATAGACCGCCTGCCCGCATGATTCCCCGCATTGCCATCACCCTCGGCGACCCCAACGGCGTGGGGCCGGAAGTGGTGCTCAAAAGCCTGTCGGACGCCCGGATGCGGCGCTACTTCCAGCCCCTCATCGTCGGGTCGCTGGCCGTCCTGCGGCAGCACGCCGAAAAGCTGGGCTGGAATGCCCTCCGCATCGAAGGCGTGGACGCGCCCGACGCCGCCATCGGGGCCGACGTGCTGCCCGTGCTCGACACCATGCCCGGCGAGGCGCCTGCCGTGGCGTGGGGCGAGATTACCGAGCTGGGCGGGCGCCTTTCGATGCGCGCCGTCGAGCGCGCCACCGACCTGTGCCGCGAAGGCCACGCGGCGGCCATGGTGACGGCGCCCATCTCGAAAGAAGCCATCGCCCTGGCAGGTTACCAGGTGCCCGGCCACACCGAGTTTATCGCCGAGCGCGTGGGGGCGCCCTCCCACACGATGATGATGGTGGCCGACAGCCTGCGCGTGGGCCTCGTCACGGGCCACATCCCCATCTGGGACGTGCCCAAGGGCGTCACGACCGACCGCATCGGCGAGCGGCTGCGCACCATCGCCGGCTCGCTCAGCCGCGACTTCGGCGTCGAGCGCCCCAAAATCGCCGTGCTCGGCCTCAACCCGCACGCGGGCGACGGCGGCGTGCTCGGGCGCGAGGAAATCGAGTGCATCATCCCCGCCATCCGGCAGGCGTGCAGCGACGGCATCCTGACGTTCGGCCCCTTTCCCGCCGACGGCTTTTTCGCCATCGGCGCCTACCGCGTCTATGACGCCGTGCTGGCCATGTACCACGACCAGGGCCTCATTCCCTTCAAGACCATCACGTTCGAGCAGGGCGTCAACTTTACCGCCGGGCTGCCCATCGTGCGCACCTCGCCCGACCACGGCACGGCCTTCGGCATCGCCGGGCAGGGCAAGGCGTCGCCCGGCTCGATGCGCAGCGCCCTTTTCCTCGCCGTTGACGTGGCCCGTCGCCGGGCGCAGGAGGGCGGCGAGGCGGGGTTGTGAGGTGGAGGGGTAGCTGTGTGCAGGGGTGGGGCGCGGATTTACGCTTGCATCGCCGACACGCTTCCGGCTCCAAAACCTACCAGCAGTGACCCGACGGGTGTGATCTACTTCGACTGCCATCGCTCTTCTCCCACGACCTCGCCACCCCCATGCCCCGCACCGCCGCTCCCTACGACGCCCTCGCCGCCGGCTACGACGTGGTGATGGAGCACGTGGACTACCCCTTCTGGGCCGACTACGTCCACACGCTCGTGCAGCAGCACCTGCCGGGCGCCCGGACGCTGCTCGAGCTGGGCTGCGGCACGGGCTCGCTGGCCCTCGAACTCCAGCCCCTCGGGCCGTACCAGTACCACGGCACCGACGCCTCGGCGGCCATGATCCGCGTGGCCGAGGCCAAGGCCGAGCTTTACGGCGCCGACGTGTCGTTTTCCGTCGCCGACTTCACGGCTTTCACGACGGACACGCCCGTGGACGTGGTCGTCCTGCTCTACGACGGCCTCAACTACCTGCTCGACCCGCGCGACGTGCGCCTGTTGATGGCCCGCGCCGCTGCCGCCCTGCGGCCCGGCGGCCTGTTCGTCTTCGACCAGTCCACGCCTGCGAATTCGGAAAACAACGAGGCGTTTTTCGAGGACGAGGGCAGCGCCGAGGGCTTTCGCTACAAACGCACCAGCCACTACGACCGCGCCACGCGCCTCCACACGACCTCGTTCGAAATCGACGTGCAGGGCACTCCTTTCCACGAGACGCACGTGCAGCGCGCCTACCACATGGAAGAGGTGCGGCTGCTCATCCCCGAGTCGTTCGCCTTTGTGGCCGCCTACGACGGCTTCTCGCCCGACGCGGCAGGGGAGCACTCGGAGCGCGTGCACTGGGTGCTGCGCCGGGCGTAGTGCGGTCCGCCTGCCGGGTGCGCGGGCCGCCTCGTCATTCGAACAGCCGGTCTATGTCACGCTTGCCGTGAAGCACGCGGATTACGCTGATGCCGTCGGGAAGCGGGAAATAGTAAATCAGGTACGGCCCGGAGGCGACGCGGCGCAGGTGAGGGATCAGGTGGTCCTGCCGCTCACCACTCATCGGAAATACTGCCGCCAGCTCGCATCGGCCCCGGATGCCGTCGATCATCCGGTCTGCGGCGGCTACGTCGTCCCGGGCCACCTCGTACCAGAGGTCATCCAGGTCTGAAAGGGCACGGGGGCGGAACGTGCAGCGCGCCATCTGCCTACGGCTCGAGCGTGATGCCCAGGCGCGCGCGCCCTCGCCGCTTGACCGCTTCGAAATCTACCTGCTCTGCCGGGCCGCTGTCCGCGCCTTCCTGGAGCAGCTGGCGCAACCGCTGCTGCCCTTCGGGGGGCAGCGCGTCCAGGCGCGCATCCACGTCCCGAAGATGCTCCACTTCCGCGCGGTAGTAGGCGGCCAGGGCTTCCTGCTGTTCGGAAGGAAACGAGCGGATCACGGCGATCAGCTTTTCGACCTCGCTTCGGGTTTCTGGCAGAGGCATCGCAGACGCTGGGGTTGGCTGAGACGTGCAGGGGTAACCCGACGCGCTACGTGATGGCGCCGGCGTTGATCCGCGCCGCAGGGCGGGCCGGAGCGCGCGCCGGTTGCAGCGGGCTTTCTCCAATAGCGCGGCCTCGCGTGCAAAGCGTAGTTTGCGCGCATGATCAGCCTCCACAACGTCACCGCCTCGTACGTCCAGCCCGACGGCGTGCGCCGCACCGTGCTCGAAGACCTCACGCTGCACGTCGGGCGCGGCGAGCACGTCAACCTCGTCGGGCCGACGGGGTCGGGCAAAAGCACGCTGCTGCGGATGCTTTACATGGACGTGCCCCCCGACACGGGCACCATCCAGGTGGGCGACTACCGCAGCGACACCATCCGGCCCCGCGAGGTGCCCTTTCTGCGCCGCTCGCTCGGCGTCGTCTTCCAGGACTTCCAGCTGCTGCCCGACCGGACGGTGTTCGAAAACGTGGCCTTCGTGCTCCACGTGACGGGCAAAAAAGGCGCGAGCGTCAAGACGCGCGTGATGCAGGCCCTGGCGCGGGTGGGGCTGGCGCACAAACGGCAGCGCTTTCCGCACGAGCTCTCGGGCGGCGAGCAGCAGCGCGTCGCCATTGCCCGCGCCGTCGTGGGCGAACCCTGGGTGCTGCTGGCCGACGAGCCGACGGGCAACCTCGACCCCGCCGTGTCGGACGAGATCATGAAGCTCCTGCTCGGCCTCCACGCCCAGGGCATGACGCTCCTCATCGCCACGCACGACTACCGGCTCGTCAAAAAGCACCCCACGCGCACGCTCGGCTTCATGAACCGGCAGTTCGTCGAGATTGACCCGATGACGCTCTGACCTCCGATGCGCCTTTGCGCGCGGGCAGGCGTCGCCACGGGAGTAAGCGGCGGCGCAGCCGTCGCATTATCTTAACGGTTACTTGATGGCCCGTGAGGGGGCGTTTAGGCGCCCCTTTTTTTGTGCGCGCCCCCTCTGACCCGCTACCAGAAACCCCCTCCGATGGATTTACTGCAACAGATCATCAACGCCATCAACGCGCCGCTGACGCCCATCCTCGTCGTCACCCTGCTGGGGACGGGCCTCTTTCTCACCATCCGGCTCGGGTTTCCGCAGTTTCGCCGCCTTGCCCACGGCTTTGCCGTCACGACGGGCCGCTACGACGACCCGAACGAGCCCGGCGACGTGTCGCACTTCCAGGCCCTCACCACGGCCCTCTCGGCGACGGTCGGCGTGGGCAACATCGCGGGCGTGGCCATGGCCATCCACATCGGCGGGCCGGGGGCGCTGTTCTGGATGTGGATCACGGCCATCCTCGGCATGGCCACCAAGTACGCCGAGGTGACGCTGGCGCAGCACTACCGCGAAATCACCGGCCCCGACCTCGACCCCAAAAAGTGGGAGGGCAGCGTGTCGGGCGGGCCCATGTACTACATCGAAAAAGGACTCGGGTGGAAGCCCGTCGCCGTCTTTTTCGCCTTTGCCCTCATGATCACCTCGTTCATGACGGGCAACGCCGTGCAGGCCAATACCATCGCCACGCAGATGTTCAACCAGTTTGGCGTCGAGACGTGGATTACGGGGCTGGTGACGGCCTCGCTCGTGGGCGCCGTCATCCTGGGCGGCATCTCGCGCATCGGGCGGGTGACGAGCATCATCGCGCCGCTCATGGCGGCCATCTACGTCGTCGGTGCCCTGCTCATCCTCATCCTCAACATTGACGCCGTGCCGGGGGCCTTTGCCACCATTTTTACCGAGGCCTTCAACCCCACGGCGGGCGTGGCCGGCACGGGCATCGGGCTGTTCTTGACGACGCTGACGTACGGCGTGCAGCGCGGCCTGTTCTCGAACGAGGCCGGGCAGGGGTCGGCGCCCATCGCGCACTCGGCGGCCAAAACGGACGAGCCCGTGTCGGAGGGCGTCGTGGCGCTGCTCGAACCCTTTATCGACACCATCATCATCTGCTCGCTGACGGGCCTCGTCGTGGTGGCGACGGGCGTCTTTACCGCCCGCGTGGACACGACCGTGCCGCTCGACAACGCCAACGTGTCGTACGTGGTCGAAAACGCCGACGGGGGCTACGAGGCCGTGGCCGAGCGCCCGGGGATGCTCACGTTCACCAATGGCCTGTCCTCCGATGCCGTCCACATCGCGTGGCTGGGCGTGGGCATTGATACGCTCTACACCGACGCCGACCAGACGCAGCCTTTCACGGGCACCCTTTTCCCCCGCGCCGACCGCGCCGAGGACGAGGACGGATCGGCCCACCTGACGCTCTACGGCCCGGCCATCCGCAACTCGGCGCCCCTCACGACGCTGGCCTTCGAGCAGGGCCTGGCGCCCGTGGGGCTGGGTACGCTGGGGCGCTACATCGTGCTGGTCTCGGTTTTCCTGTTCGCGCTCTCGACCTCGATTTCGTGGAGCTACTACGGCGACCGCTGCGCCAACTACCTGTTCGGGCCGCGCGGCATTCTGCCCTACAAGGCCGTTTTCCTGCTGATGCACTTCGTGGGCGCGACCCTCGCCGTGACGGCCATCTGGGACATCGGCGACGTGGCCCTCGCCCTCGTGACGCTGCCCAACGTCGTCGCCCTCATCGTGCTGTCGGGCACGCTCAAAAAGCTGACGGATTCGTATTTCGAGCGGCGCCCGTGGGAGGAGAACGAGGTCGTCCACAAGCAGATCGTGGCCGAGGAAAAAGCCCGCAAAACGAAGCCAAAGCAGCTTTAGGGCTTGCCTACTCCGTTCGCCGTTGGTTGATGGTTGGTTTGTCGCTGGTTGATGGACGGTCAACCAACCCAACCAACAAACAAGCAAACCCAACAAACCAACCCCACCCCTTGCTCACCGTCGTCGATCACCCCCTGCTCAGGCGCGACCTGACGATTCTGCGCGACCGGCGCACGCCGCACGGGCTGTTCCGCAAAACCATCGGCGACGCGGCTTCGATTCTGGCCTACGAGGCCATGCGGCGCTTGCAGCTGCGCGTGGTGGAGGTGGAGACGCCGCTCGAGAAAACCGTGGGCTACGAGGTGGCCGAGTCGGTCGTGGTCGTGCCCATCCTGCGGGCGGGGCTGGGCATGGCCGACGGCTTCGTGCGCTTTATCCCCGAGGCGCGCATCGGGCACCTGGGGATGCAGCGCGACGAGCACACGCACCAGCCCGTGGATTACTACATGCGCCTGCCCGGCGGGCTCGACGCCGCCCACGTCTTCGTCGTTGACCCGATGCTCGCCACGGGCGGCAGCGCCAGCGGGGCGCTGGGGCGCCTCAAGGCGCAGGGCGCGGGGCGCTTTACGTTCGTGTGCCTCGTGGCCGCGCCCGAAGGCGTCCGCGCCCTCCAGGCCGCCCACCCCGACGTGCCCGTCTTCACCGCCGCCCTCGACCGCGAACTCGACGCCAGCGCCTTTATCCGCCCCGGCCTGGGCGACGCCGGCGACCGCATTTTCGGCACCTACTAAACAACATGCGTAGCCAAGCTTTCGAGGTCATTTTCCGGCGCGCGGCCCTGCTCGTGCTTGCCGCCTTTGCCGCCCAGCCCGCCCGCGCCCAGGACGAGGCGCCGCGCGTCGAGGTGCCCGCCGTGGTGCTGCGGGGCGTGGATTTCAGCGTGCAGGTGCACGCGCCCCTCGACTCGGCGCGCTGGGCCGTCGAGGTGGAAGGGCAGCGCTACGAGGCCGCGTGGGACGAGGCGGCGGGCGCGTTCGTGGCCGAGAACGTCAAAAGCGGCACGGGCACGGTCGCCGTCACCGCGCTGCGCAATGGCGTGGCCGTGGCCGAGGCCACGCACCGGGGCCTGCCGGGCTGGTTTTCGATTTTGCCGCCCCTGCTCGCCATCGCCGTCGCCCTCATTTTCCGGCGCGTCATCCCGGCGCTTTTTCTGGGCATCTGGGTGGGCGCGTGGATGCTGCACTCCTTCGACGCGGGCGGCTTTTTCTGGGGCATCCTCGAGACGTTCCAGGTGTACATCCTGACGGCGCTGGCCAATGAAGACCACGCCGCCATCCTGCTGTTCTCGCTCATGATTGGCGGCATGGTGGGCATCATCTCCAAAAATGGCGGCACCTTCGGCATCGTGCGCCACCTCGTCAAGTACGCCTCGACGGCGCAGCGCGGGCAGGCGGCCACGGCCATCCTCGGCCTGGTCATCTTTTTCGACGACTACGCCAACACGCTGGTCGTGGGCAATACGATGCGGCCCGTGACCGACCGGCTGCGCATCTCGCGCGAGAAACTTGCCTACCTCGTAGATGCCACGTCGGCGCCCGTGGCGTGCCTCGCCCTCGTGACGACGTGGATCGGCTACGAAGTTGGCCTCGTGGGCACCGCCGTCGCCCAGATTCCGAACCTCACCGAGGGCGCGTATTCCATTTTCCTGCACTCGATACCGTACAGCTTTTATCCCATCTTTACCCTGTTTTTCCTGTTCGTCATTGCCAACTCGCGGCGCGACTTCGGGCCCATGCACGACGCCGAGATGCGCGCCCGCACCACGGGCAAGGTGCTGGCCGACGACGCGCGCGTGGACCCGAGCGCGGCGGGCGAGACGGGCGACCTGGAGCCCATCGCGGGCAAGCCGCAGCGCGCCTTCAACGCCATCGTGCCCGTGGCGGTGCTGGTGCTGGGCGTGCTGGCCGGACTCTATTACACCGGCCTCAACAACCCCGCCCGCGCCGACGACTCGCTGCGCGAAATCATCGGCAACGCGAACTCGTACAAATCCCTCATGTGGTCGTCCCTCGTGGCCGTGCTCGTGGCCGCCGCGCTGTCCGTCGGGCAGAAGATTCTGACGCTCGACGAGGCGCTCGACGCGTGGTACAACGGCATGAAGTCCATGCTCATGGCCATGATCATCCTCGTCATGGCGTGGGCGCTGTCGGCGGTGACGGAGGGGCTGCACACGGCGGAGTTTCTGACGACGGCCCTCTCGGGCTCGCTCGCGCCGGGCGTGGTGCCGGCGCTCGTGTTCGTCCTCGCGGCGGCGACGGCCTTTGCCACGGG
This sequence comes from uncultured Rhodothermales bacterium, assembly GCA_965365535.1. Classification (GTDB taxonomy): domain Bacteria; phylum Bacteroidota; class Rhodothermia; order Rhodothermales; family BA12; genus CBDUCD01. The sequence goes on from CBDUCD010000027.1 coordinate 8,186, forward strand.
CACGAGCTGGGGCACGATGGGCATCCTGATGCCGCTCGTGGTGCCCCTCGCGTGGGGCGTGCTCGAAGCGGACGGCCTGCACACGAACGCCGAGTACCTGCACATCCTGTACTCGACCGTGTCGGCGGTGCTGGCAGGCGCCGTCTGGGGCGACCACTGCTCGCCCATCTCGGACACCACGATTCTCTCCTCGATGGCGTCGGGGTGCGACCACATCGCGCACGTGCGCACGCAGCTACCCTACGCGCTGTCGGTAGGCGGCGTGGCGCTTGTCGTGGGCACGCTGCCGGCGGGCTTCGGCTTTCCCTGGTGGGCCTCCATGATTATCGGCTTCGTGGTGATGAGCGTGGGCATCCGACTTGTGAGCAAACCCCTGCCGCGCTACGAACCCGGCAAGCTGACGCCCGTGGCCGACCCGCGCTGAACCCCGCCGCTACCCCCGGGCGGGGTGCGGGCCGGCCTGCGCCACGTCGGCGGAGACGGCGTCGCCGTAGCGCCTGAAGTTTTGGGCGAACATGTCCTGCAGCCGGCGCGCCTGGGCGGCGTAAGCCTCCCGGTCTTCCCACGTCTCGCTGGGCGTCAGCATCTCGTCGGGAACGCCGGGCACGTGCGCGGGCACTTCGAGGCCGAAAAACGGGTCGGGGCGCGTCGGCACGCCGTCCAGGTCGCCGCGCAGGATGGCGTTCACGATGGCGCGCGTGTGGGCCAGCTTGAAGCGGCTGCCCACGCCGTACGGCCCGCCCGTCCAGCCCGTATTCACGAGCCAGCAGCGGGCGCCGTGCTGCCGGATGCGCTGGCCCAGCATCCGGGCGTACTCGGCCGGGGGGCGCACCATGAACGGCTCGCCAAAGCACGCGCTAAAGGTCGCCTTTGGTTCTTTCACGCCGCGCTCGGTGCCCGCCACCTTGGCCGTGTAGCCGCTCAGAAACTGGTACATCGCGCCCTCCGTCGTCAGCCGGGCCACGGGCGGCAGCACGCCGAAAGCGTCGGCGGTGAGAAAGATGACGTGCTGCGGGTGCCCCGCCTCGCCGCTCTCGGACGCGTTGGGGATAAACGCGATGGGGTAGGCCGCGCGCGTGTTCTCGGTAAGGGTGTCGTCGGCAAAGTCGGGCACGCCGCCGGCGTCGAGGACGACGTTTTCGAGGATGGTGCCCGGCATACGCGTCGTCTGGTAGATTTCGGGCTCGCCCTCGGGCGAGAGGTGGATGGTTTTGGCGTAGCAGCCGCCCTCGAAGTTGTACACGCCCTTTTCGCTCCATCCGTGCTCGTCGTCGCCCACGAGGGTGCGGCTCGCGTCGGCGGAAAGCGTGGTCTTGCCCGTGCCCGAGAGTCCGAAAAAGATGGCCGTCACGCCCCCGCCCGTATTCGCCGAGCAGTGCATGGGCAGCACGCCCTTTTCGGGCAAAAGGTAGTTGAGGGCCGAGAAAACGGACTTTTTGATCTCGCCCCCGTAGCGCGTGCCGCCGATGATGACGAGGCGGCGGGCGAGGTGGAGGATGATGAAAGTGGACGAGCGCGTGCCGTCGCGCGCCGGGTCGGCCTCGAAGTCGCACAGGTCGAGCACGGTAAAGTCGGGCGCGTCGTGCTGCGGATTGTCGCCGCCGGGCTGGATAAACATGTTGTGCGCAAAGGCCGAGTGCCACGCCTTTTCCGTGATGACGCGCACGCCCAGCCGGTAGTCGGGGTCGGCGCCGGCAAAGGCGTCGAGCACGAAAAGCGGCCTGCCTGCCGCGTAATCGCCCATGCGGGCCAGCAGCCCATCGAACACCTCTTCGGGCACGCCCACGTTCACGTCGCCCCATCCTACCCGGTCGTGGGTGGAAGGCTCGTCCACGACAAAGCGGTCGAGGGGCGAGCGGCCCGTGTGGGGCGTCGTGCGGGCCACGAAAACGCCGTGGGCGGTCTGCCGGCCCTCGCCCCGCGCCAGGGCTTCGCCGACGAGTTCGGGCTGCGTCAGGTTATAGTGGATGGGGCCTGCGCCGTGCAGGCCAAGCGCTTCAAGCTGGCGCCGTACGCTGTCGGTGGGTTGCATTGCAGAGAGAAATGGTGCGCGCCGAAGCGGCAGGAGAGGAGGCCCCGCGGGAAAGCCGCGCGGGCCGAAACGCCCGCAGCGCCTCCCGGGGCAACTGGAAGCCCTTCCAGCGCACTTCGCGCCCCCAGGGTTCCATCCCGTCCGCCGGGGCGTCAGACCTTGCGCTGCACGGTGTACGAGGCCAGCGCCAGCAGGGCGTCGCGGGCGGGCGAAGAGGGCACGTCGCGCAGCAGGCCGGCGGCCTCCTCGGACAGGCGCAGCATCTCGCCGCGCGCGTACGCCAGCCCGCCGTGCGCCTCGACAAAGGCCCCCACGGCCTGCACGTCCCCGGTAGATTTCTGGCCTTTGCGCATCAGCTTCAGGATGCGGCGGCGCTCGGCGGCAGAACCCTCGCGCAAGGCGTAGATGAGCGGCAGCGTCATCTTTTTCTCCTGCAGGTCAATGCCCAGCGGCTTGCCCACGTCGTCGGCGCCAAAGTCGAACAGGTCGTCGCGGATCTGGAAGGCGAGGCCCAGCTTTTCGCCAAAGTGTCGGAAGCGCTCGATGGTGTCGGGGTCGTCCGTGGCCGAGCGGGCGCCCGCCGTGGTGCAGGCGGCGATGAGGGAGGCCGTCTTGTCCGAAATGATCTGGAAGTACGTGGCCTCGTCAATGTCGAGGTGGCGCGTTTTTTCGATCTGCAACAGCTCGCCCTCGCTCATGCGCCGGACGGCGTCCGACAGGATGTGGAGCATGTCGTAGTCGCCGTTGTCGAGGGCGAGCAGCAGGCCCCGGCTGAGCAGAAAGTCGCCCAGCAGCACGGCCACCTTGTTTTTCCACAGCGCGTTGATGGAAAACAGCCCGCGCCGCCGCTCGGCCTCGTCCACCACGTCGTCGTGGACGAGGGTGGCGGTGTGCATGAGTTCGACGAGGGCGGCGGCGCGGTACGTCTTTTCCGACACGTCGCCGGCGGCGCGCGCGGCCAGCAGCACGAGGACGGGGCGGATGCGCTTGCCTTTCTGGCGGAGCACGTAGCGCGTTACCAGGCCCAGCAGCTTGCCGTGCCCTGTCATGGACTGGCGGAAGTAGCGCTCGAAAGCTTTCAGGTCTGCCTCGACGGGCCGCTGCACGTCCGCGAGCTGCACGGGTGCGGCGGGCCTCTCCATCAGCGCGGAGGCCCCGTCGCCCGAGGGCGTGAGCAGGTCTGGGCGGGCGGTAGCGGGCATCTTTCAATCTATTTTGAAAGCTGAGGGTAGTACCGCGCCTCGGCGAAATTGGTTGCCGGGCGGGGTCAAATTGTGCGGTGGGGCGGCAGGGCGCGCGTGGCCCCGGCGTAGCTTGCGCCCCCGTTCAACCTCCACCCTTTTGCGTCGCTACGCGTTTATCGTCAACCCGGCGGCCCGGATGGGCGCGGTGGGCCGGCGGGCCGGGGCGTTTGAAAAGGCGCTGGCCGCGGCGGGGCTGGCGGGCTCGCCCGTATGCTGGACGGAAGGGCCGCGCCACGCTGCCGACCTGTCCCGCCGCCTCGCCGCAGAGGTGGACGCCGTCGTGGCCGTGGGCGGCGACGGCACCGTGCACGAGGTCGCCGAGGGGCTGGTGGCGGCGGGCGGCGGGGCGGCGCTGGGCGTAGTGGCCGTGGGCACGGGCAACGACTTCGTCAAAATGCTGGGGCTGCCCGCCGGGCTGGGCGCGCTGGCCGCGCTGGAAGCGGCCCGGGTGCAGCGCGTGGATTACGGCCTGGTGCGGTGGATGGAAGGGGGGGCGTGGCACGAGGGGTTTTTCTGCAACGGGCTGGGCATGGGCTTCGACGCGCGCGTGGCGGCCCTGGCGCCGCGCTACAAAAGGCTGCCCGGCGCGGCGGCCTACGTCTGCGCCGCGCTCGACACGCTCGTGCGCTGGCAGAGTCCGGCGGCGCGCCTTGTGGCGGACGGCGCGGTGCTGCTGGACGCGCCCTTTTTGCTCGCCGCCGTCGGCAACGGCACCACGGCGGGCGGCGGCTTTATCCTCACCCCGCAGGCCGCTATCGCCGATGGACGGCTCGACCTGTGCGCCATCCGGGCGGCTTCGCGCCTCCGCATTCTGCAACTGCTGCCGGCGGCGCTGCGGGCGCGGCACGTGGAAGCGCCCGAGGTGTCGCTCCACCTTTTCACCACGCTGGCGCTCGAAACCGACGCCCCCATCGCCCTCCACGCCGACGGCGAGGTGATTGCGCAAGAGACGCAGCGCGTGGAGGTAGCGGTGCGCGCCGCCGGCCTGCCCGTGCTGATGGCGGCAGGCGCGTTGCGGCGATAGCCCGGGCACCGGACGCGCCCTGCGCCGTTGGCGCCGGTGCCTTTTCACGACGGTTCTACCATGCCCTTTCGCCTGCCCGCGCTGGCCGCCTTTCTCCTGCTTTTAGGTGCCTGCACCACGACGCGTCCTGCCGAGCCGGACGCGCAGCTGCCGCGTCCACGCGTCGAAGACGTTGACCACAGCACCTACGAGACGTTCGACGTGGGCCGCTACCCGGACGCGGCGCCCGCGCGCACCACGCAACCCTCCGACTCGCTCGCGCACGACGTGCCCGCCGTCCTGCTCGACAACCTCGCGCCCGAAAGTGGCTCGGGCGTCGTGTACGCCGGGCCGGGCTACCGCGTGCAGGTGTTCCAGTCCACGGAAAAAGAGGAGGCCGACCGCAAGGTGAACGAGGCCGTGCAGTGGTGGCGGCGCCAGGCGGCCAGCCTCGACCTGGGGGCCACGCCCGAAGTTTATACCGTGTACCGGGCGCCCTACTACCGCGTGCGCGTGGGCAACTTCGAGACGCGCGACGCCGCGCGCAGCTTCCAGAACGCCATCGGGCTTGCCTTTGGCGGCGCCTTTATCGTGCAGGACCGCGTAACCGTGCGGCGCTGAGGCGTCACGGCACCTGCGCCATCGTGGTGACGGGCGTGAGGGTGGAGAGCAGCTCGGTCGCAAAAGCGGCCACGAGTGCCAGCACCAGCACCGCCGCGAGCACGAGTGCCGCCTGTTTCAGCATGTTGCCCGGCTGGGCCGTGGGCTCGGACGAGCCCGCAGGATGGGGCGTAAAGTGGCGCGGCAGCATGGTCGTCTCCCTGTTCTTGGTACCATGTTAACGCCCCGCGCCCGCCCCATTGTTGACGGAGTGGTCTGCCGGGCCGCGCCGGGCGGAACGTTACAGCGGGGACGCAGCCGTTACCCCGGCCCGCCTGGCCCGTCGCGCCTGCACGTACGGCGAAAAATGGCCGTCGTAGTGGTCGAGGCCGCTGAGCAGGTAGTCCGTGCCGCGCACGACGCCCCGGCAGCGGGGCGATCCGCACGCGCACGCGAACGCCTCCATCGTGTCGGCGCAGAACGTGGCGTAGTCGAGCGTAATCTCGTCGCCCGCGGCAATGGCCCGCCGCGCGACGACGTCGAGGCCGTCGAGCCACGCGTTCGGGTCGCAGCTGTGGTTGATGGGCTTCCACTCCTCCGGGTTGTCGCTCCACGTCACGAACACGTCGCCGCTGAGGGGATAGGCGTAGCGCCTGAACCACGCCAGCTTTTGCGCATCCCAGTGCCGCTCGACGTGCTGGCGCGTGACGAGCACGTGCGGCGTCTCCTCGAAGGCCTCGACGGTTTCGCCGGGCTGAAAGGCGCGCGTGGCAAAGAGGCCGTAGCTGCCGTCGCGGTCGGCGCGCACCGCCCAGCCTTTTTCCTGCCGGGCGCGGCGGGCAAGGGCGGCGCGCAGAATGGCGTCGAGAAACCCGCGGTGCCCGGCGGGGTCGCTGAACAGGATGGCGTCGGCGCTGCCCGGACTGTCGGGCGGGTAGAAAATGCCGCAGTTGGGGTTGATTTCGAGCAGGTAGAGCTCGCCGCCGGCGTCCATGCGGAGGTCGCAGCGGCCATAGCCCGTGCCGCCCAGCCCGGCGAAAAGGTCGCGCCCGATGCGCCGCAGCCGGGCGTCGAGGTCGGCATCGGCCACGGGCACGGGCTGCATGTCGCCGTAGTCGAGCCACTTCATGTCGAAATGCTTGAACGTCTCGCCCGGCGGAAAGCGGTACTCGACGGGCTGGTACGTGACCGGACAGGCGGCATCATCCGGGTTTTCGGAGACGAGAACGGTGAACTCGCGTCCTTCGATGAACTCCTCGACGAGGGCGCCGCCGAAAGCGTCGCGCATGGGGGTGAACTGGGCACGCAGACCGGCCTCGTCTAACACGCGTGAGCTGCGCGTGAGGCCGATGGACGAGTAGCTGTTGGGGTGCTTGACGATGAGGGGAAAGCGCAGCAGGCGCGCCGCCCGGTCGAGGTCGGCGTCGGTGCGGGCGAAAACGGCAGCAGGCGTGCGGATGCCGTACGCGGCGCAGACGCGCTTCATGCTTTCGCGGGTGGGCTCGTAAAAGGCCGACGTGGCGCCCGTGAACGCCTGGCCTGTGCGTTCCAGCGCCTGCACCACCTCGATGCCGGGCCGGTCTTCGTCCCACGCCCCGTCGCACAGGTTGATGAACACGTCGAAGCCCTGCCGCGACAGCGCGATAGTCTGGCGGACGGCCGTGCGCTTGTTCAAAAAAAACACCTGGCAATCGTGCCCTGCAAGGTAGGGGCGCGGATCGCACGGCAGGTCGTGTGGTTTGAGCGGCGACGCCGAGTCTTCGTAGGCGTCGCTCAGAATACCGATACGCAGGGGCGGCGTCATCGCCTCAGAGGTTTTTGTGGTACGGATCGAAAAGCGCCTGGCCGATGGATTTGCCGGGCTGTTTGCGGCGGACAGGATACGGGCGGGTGAGGACGTGATGCCCATCACCGGCATTGTCGAAAATGAGCCTTCGCGGTACTCGCTCCAGCTTTCCGAAAACGCGCATATAGTACCACCGTCCCAGGCCCTCGAGGCCGGGGCCGAGGCGGAAAATTACCTGTGGTGTTTCACCAACCACGGCTGCCGCCCCAACCTCCGGGTGGACACCGCACGCCGCGTGTTCGTGGCCCTCTGCGACCTCGATCCGGGCGACGAACTCCTGTTCGACTACAACACGACCGAGTGGAGCATGGCGACGCCTTTTGCCTGCCGCTGTGGCGCGCCGGGCTGCTACGGCGTGGTGGCGGGTTACCGACACCTGGGGGCGGAGGGGCAGGCCCGCCTCGCCGGCCTCGCCGCGCCCCACCTGCTGGCGCGCTGCCGCGAAATGGCGCCCGTGGAATAGGGCGCGGTGGTTGCGAAGCGAGGGCTGGGGGGAGGGGCGCCAATATTTGCGCCCCTACGCGGGGGTGGCGAGAGGGCCGGGGGCGGTAGGGGCGTGCCGCGGCACGCCCCTACGGTGCACAGATCTGTCTCTCGAACCGCGGCACGCCCCCGCGAATCGACGCATCGGGTGTCATCGGGCGGCGACTCGGGCGTCAGCGGGTGGCTTTGCCCGGCGGCATCGTGGGCGCGTCGGCGAGGCCGGCGAGGTCGAGCAGAAAGGCGTACTCCGTCGCAATCTCGCGGAAGCGCTGGAAGCGGCCCGAGGCGCCGCCGTGCCCGGCCTCCATGTTGACCTTGAAAAGCAGCTTGTTGGCGTCGGTTTTCAGCGCCCGCATTTTGGCCACCCACTTGGCCGGCTCCCAGTACTGCACCTGCGAGTCGTGCAGGCCCG